>NZ_JAESMI010000138.1:0-9101 GCF_017893095.1 Staphylococcus sp. GDX8P80P
TTTGCGTAGAACCTTTTTTATAAGCAGATCAGGAATTTCAAGAATGACGTTATGCTTGCCGGTTAGGTCGGGTAAACAGTACATATAGACTTATTGAACGGAGGAATAATGATGAAACGCTCGACAGATCTCGATAAGACATTGAAATCTTTAGATGGACAAAAATACGGCGCGTATAAAAGAATTAAAGGAACATATGCCTTTAATCAATTTCGTTTAGTTATTGATCATGTACAGGTAGATCCTTTTGCGCCACCTTCAAAAATGCGACTTATGATCCAACGAGATGTTGCTCAAATTCCGGATCATTTACTAGATACGAAAGACAAACGGCTTGCAGTATCGGACTTCTTAACCCGAGCGTTTGCCTATCAAGTCGCAACGTTTAATCGCACTGTAAAAGGTTCTGGGAAAAATGGAAAAATCTTTATCGATCATTGTGGCCAAGAAATGCTAGAACGCACGTCGGTTGTAATCAATGACAAAACCATTGAAGTGCGCATTGAAGTTGGTATGCCAGCTGCAGGACGTAAGATTCTTGGAAAAGCTGCAGCGCATACACTGATAAATGGTTTACCAAAGATCGTAAATCAAGCTATTATGTATCAAAATATTGATCAGCAAGCACTCCAACATCAAGTGACAGTAAAACTCGACCAAACGTATATTAGAGAACAACTTGAACAACAACATCTAGTTGCTTTCATTGCGAATAATGCTATTTTACCAAGAAAAAGTGGTGTGTCTGATGAACCAATGAAAGGTGCGATTCGATTTACGAGTCCAACAACGCTTGAAACGACGTTTAACTTACCAAGTGGTCAGGCAGTCACAGGGATGGCTATTCCTGAAGGCATCACATTGATTGTTGGTGGCGGTTATCATGGTAAATCGACCTTATTAGAAGCGCTTGAACGTAGTGTTTATGACCATATTCCTAATGATGGACGTGAATTTGTAATTACACGTCATGATGCTATGAAGATACGTGCTGAGGATGGACGTGGTATTCACAACGTTAACATTAGTCCGTTTATAGATAATTTGCCTGGTAAGAAGGACACGACGCATTTTTCAACTGAGAATGCGAGTGGCAGTACCTCTCAAGCGGCAAATGTGATGGAAGCATTGGAAACGCAAACGTCAACATTGCTTATAGATGAAGACACTTCAGCAACGAACTTTATGATACGTGATGGACGCATGCAGAAATTGATTGCGCCTGATAAAGAGCCCATTACACCATTTTCAAATAAAGTGAGACCACTTTTTGAAACACATCACGTTTCAACCATTTTGATTGTCGGTGGCTCTGGTGATTACTTTGATGTAGCCGATCAAGTATTAATGATGGATGAGTATCATTTGAAGGATGTGACGGATGAAGCGAAAGCCATTGCACAATCAGACGGCTATCAACGCGACACACAAGTACAAACGTCATTTGGTGAGATTCCATCTCGGGTGCCGTTAGCCACTTCTTTCTCTAAAAAGGGAAAAGATGATCGATTGAAAGCGAAAGGACTACACACGGTTATGTACGGCAAGGAAGCAATTGATTTAACTGGTTTAGAACAACTGGTCGACGATAGTCAAAACAATGCATTGCCGGTTATGATTAATTACTTTAGACATCAACTAATAGATCATCATTTAAGTCTTATTGAGGCGACGAACCAAATGTATGAGGTGATTGAAAAGCATGGCATCGAAGCGATATCTAACTTCGATGGTCATCCGGGTAATCTAGCGCTACCACGTAAACAAGAATTTATTGGAACGTTAAACCGTTACCGCGGATTAAAAGTGAAATAACATAACAAAAGCACATTGCACTTGATAGTTAATCAAGCTTTGCAATGTGCTTTTAATTCGTTAAGAAAAAGTCTACGGTAATATCATCATCATAATATCTTTCGTCATATTCTTCAATTGACGTATTAGGCAGTATGCTTAAGCTTTTGACATAATCAATACCATAGTCTTCGACATAGCCGTGTTGGCCATGTTTAACATAAGGCGTTACTTTTGATTTAAATTTAACAACTTGATGTAAAAATGGATCTTGGTCGTGATAATATCGCTTCGCTGCATAAACCCAAACATGATCGAAATATTGACCGCCGATGTTCACATCAGTTAATAAAATTTTCGAGAAAATAGGCTTGTTTGGAATTTTTACTTTAGGTGTTATAGTAATATGTTCAATTCGACCTATGACGGTTACAGTTTTATTTTTCAAAGATTTCAAGCTATCGCGAGGCATACCATCACCTTCTTTTGCAAAAATTGTAAAATTGATAACTATTACTTGAAAAAAATAATATTTGATATAATTTTACAACAAAATGCATAAAAAGTGGTGGGATATACATTTTGAAAATACTTTATTTCGGAAGTGTATATTTATGAGATTTACTGTATATGATGGTGGATGCCTTCAGCTGCACGAATACCACTAAAGATACAACCACCTAGGAAAGTACCTTCTAATGCACGATATCCATGAACACCGCCACCACCAAAACCAGATGCTTCTCCAGCGGCGTATAGTCCTTGAATCGGTTGCATCTTTGAATTAAGTGCTTGGCCTTCTAAATTTGTTTGAATGCCACCAAGTGTTTTACGACTAATGATATTTAATTTGACGGCGATCAAACGTCCATTCTGCCCACTTAACATTTTATGAGGTTTGGCCGTACGTATTAGTTTATCGCCTAAGAACTGGCGTGCATTATTGATGAAGGCGACTTGTGGATCTTTCGTAAACGGATTATCAATTTGTAAGTCGCGTGCTTTGATTTCTTGCTTAATCGCTTCATAATCAAGTAACGTACTACCAACTAAGTCGTTCATTTTTCGAACAAGCGTACCTAAATCATCAGCGATAACAAAGTCCGGGCCATTATTCATAAAGGCTTCTACTGGAGAGGTTGCTTTACGACCTAAGCGTTCTTGAAGTAGCAACTTGATATCTTTGTCCGTTAAATCAGGGTTCTGTTCAGAGCCTGAAAGGACGAATTCTTTCTTAACAATGTCTTCTGTTAAGATGAACCACGAATAGTCATAACCTGTGTTCATGATAGTTTCTAATGTATGTAAGGTGTCGAAACCAGGATAATCAGGCGCAGGCATACGTTTGCCAGTAGCGTCAAACCACATAGAAGATGGACCTGGAATAATACGAATGCCGTGGTTCGACCAAATTGGGCTATGATTCTGAATACCTTCAGTGTAGTGCCACATACGATCTTTATTCACGATGTTTGCACCTGCATCTTCAGTAATTTGAATTAACCGGCCATCCGTTGAATCAGGTACCCCTTGAATCATAGTTTTTGGTGGATTACCTAAACGTTTAGGCCAGTATTTACGAATAAGTGGCATGTTGGCACCAATACCACCTGAAGTAATTAATAGCGCATCCACTTCGAAATGGAATGTATCTATCACGGTACGGGATGATTTCTCACCGCGTGCCACATCACTTGGTTCTAAAATATTTCCAGCAATGTGTGTCACTTGATTATGTTTGATACCAATATCTGTTACTTGATGACGTGCGAGAAATTCAAATTGGCCTTCTTGTTCTTTTTCAAGGACGTAACGACTAAACGGCTCAACTAATCCAGGACCTGTCCCCCATGTGATATGGAAACGTGGCACAGAATTACCATGACCTGAAGCAGACGTACCGCCACGTTCAGCCCAACCTAAGATAGGTGTTAAGCGTACGCCCATCGATTTTAAATAATTTTCCTTTTCAAAAGTCGCAAAGCGCACGTAAGCTTCAGCCCATTGTTTCGCCCAATAATCTTCATCCTCCGGGCGGTCAAATTGAGCAGAACCAAACCAATCATTCAGCGCAAGTTCATATGAATCTTTAACCCCTAGACGTTGTTGGATCTTAGAATTTACAAGAAACAACCCGCCAAATGACCAGTAAGCTTGTCCACCTATCGCTTGACGTGGTTCCTGGTCTAACATTGTGACGTGATAACCTTTCTTTAATAATTCTGTCGCAGCAACTAACCCACTTAACCCTGAACCAATGACAAATACCTTTTTATTCATAAAAAACTCCTTACGATTCTTTTTAGTTACAAATGCATTTACCATATTTTATCAAGTAATGAAGATAAGCGAAAAGGATTATCAAAATTATTTTGATTTAATATATGCGTTTAAAAGATAATTTAGAGCGAACACTACTTTAAATTTAATCGTTTATTTCAGTTTTTACTTTAAAAAAAACATTGATTTTACTAATTTTATTGATTATATTAAAGTTAAATTTAATATTCTATGGGGTCTCTTGATGAATGAATATGTAAAAGGTTTAAAAACTTCTATTTTAGAAGGTATTGTCCATGGTTATAAGGATTATATTAAAGTTAGAACAGAAGCATATAGAACAATGGAAATTAGCGAAGCTTATGCTTATACTAAATCAAATCACATTGAGCATCAGGTAGCTACACATATAAAAGAATATATGGACTTTCAAAAGAGTAATGCAGGACCTTCATGGAAATATTTAAAATTCATCGGAAGTGGTTTATCAGATAATCAATACCTATCATTCATAATAAAAAATGAGAAATATTTTAATAATAATGCGGTAACATATGGTAAAACACCATTTAATAATAAAGATGAAAAAGAAAAAGTATATCTAAAGGAACTAGTGTCTAAAAATCAAAATATAGATTTTGATAAGCTACAAAATGAGCATAAACATCCTCATCAATTGAATTGGGATGATTATCTGACGAAACCAAACATATATCAAACTGAACAAAAAAGTGATGGCATATTTAATATTATCACCTATAATATTGATTCAAATACTAAGATGATTGATTCTGTTAAAATCTGTATACCTAATCCAGTGAATAATAAAGCTATAATGATAGAAGATTTATCTGATGAAGTTATTCGTATCATTGCCAATGAACAAGAATACCTAACTGAGAGTGACGATTTCAAAGAATTTCAAACTATTAATGATTCAGATATTCAGACGGTAGATCCGGAAAAAGAATTTGGTTTTATATTCGAGCAAGAAGAACAAGAAAAATTTAATTAATAGCCTTTAAAAAGGGTGCTTAAACATGTTTATAGGAAAAAATCTTGAAAATATCAGAATGATTAAAGGGATGAGTAGAAAAGATCTAAGTATTGTTTTAAAAGTGAGTGAGCAAGCGATTTGGCAGTACGAGACTAAAAATATGATTCCAGAAATTAACAAAATTTACGAATTAGCAGATTTATTTAAGGTTAAAACGGCATATTTTATTGAAAACCAGCCAGACGATTTTAGTAACAAAAGCCTTAATAAGTCTTCTATAGCTTTTCGAGCAATTAATTATAAAGTCTCTACAAAGCTTTTAGAGAAGCAATTTTGGCAAGCGAGTTATCTTGCAAATATAACGAACTACCTTTTTAAGTTTATAAAAGTGCCACATGTTAATATTTTAGATCTAGCTAGAAAAATTGAAGATGATTTTGATAATCATCAAAGTAAATACGAGTTTATTAAATCATCAGCGATTTTAGCGCGTAAAGTTATTATGAAAGATGAGAATAACAAAAATTTATTATTTAATTTAGAAAAAAATGGGCTAATTGTTTATGACAAAAAAATAGATAAAGATGCTGATGCTTTTAGTTTTTGGTCAACTAATGAGATGCCCTATATTGTATTAGGTAATAATAAAGGAGTGGCGGTAAGACGGAATTTTGATATAGCTCACGAATTAGGACATATTTTATTACATAGACATATTGAATTTAGTAATTTAGATCCTGATGACTACAGAAAAATTGAACAAGAGGCAAATGATTTTGCTGGTGAATTTTTACTTCCAGAAAAAGAATTTATAGAAGACTTTAAAAAAGTATTAAAAAAATCCAACCCTGATTATTTGATTTCGCTTAAAGAAAAATGGTTGGTTTCAATTCAAACTATAGCAATTAGAGCTTATAAATTAGAATTATTGACTAGTAGCCAATATAAATATTTATGGGCTAATATTAATAAAAAAGGTTACAAATACGAAGAACCACTAGATAGTAAACTCATTATTGCTAAACCTATAAAAATGAATAGTCTCATTGATTTTTTATTTAAAAAAGAGATGATAGCGCCTAATGAGTTATTGGATAGGCTTAAGGTGAAACCTTTATTTTTAAATGAAATTGCTGGTTTTGATCCTAGAATATTTGATAAGTATATGGATAATGAGAAAGAAAAGCAAAATGGACAGATTTTAAAAATATTTGAAAATAACAATTCTTAAAATGAGTTATTAAAAATTTAAGGGTATATACTTATATCAAATCTTCTTAAAGGGGTGGATGTAAATGGCAACATTAGAAGTGCTTAATCCAGCGACAAACGAAGTGATTCAAACATTAGACTATACTGACGAAGCAACAGCGAAACAACAAATTGAGAAAGCACATGAAGCGTTTAAATCTTGGAGAGAGGTAGATGCACATGAACGTGCAGACAAATTATATAAATGGTTCGCTTTGATTAACGAACATAAAGAAGAATTGGCAGAACTCATTACTAAAGAGGGCGGTAAACCTTTAAAAGAGGCACAAGGTGAAGTAGACTACGCGAATTCATACGTTTCTTGGTATGCCGAAGAAGCCAAACGTATTTACGGACGTACCATTCCTGCGAATACACCGAATAAAAACATTATCATTAAGAAATTCCCAGTAGGTGTAGTTGGTGCGATAACACCGTGGAATTTCCCAGCGGCAATGATTACACGTAAGATTGCACCAGCATTGGCTGCGGGTTGTACTATTGTTTGTAAACCAGCCACGCAAACACCACTGACAACGATACGCTTAATTGAATTAGCGCATGAAGCAGGTATCCCAGAAGATGCCGTTCAATACGTAATTATGTCAGGTAAAGATGCAGGTGAATTGTTCACGAAACATCCAGTGATGCAGAAAGTGACGTTTACTGGCTCAACTAATGTAGGTAAGAAACTTATTGCGCAAGCGGCTGAATCCGTTGAAAATGTCACAATGGAACTGGGTGGCCTGGCACCACTCATTGTTCATGAAGACGCCGATATTGACTATGCGGTAGACCAAACAATTGCTTCAAAATTCCGAAATGCAGGTCAAACATGTATCTGTGCAAACCGTGTATACGTACATGAAGCGGTTGAAGATGCGTTTGTTAAGCAATTAACGCAAAAAGTTCATGAACTGAAAGTCGGAAATGGTATGGATAAAGACGTTACGATTGGGCCGTTGATTAATGAAGATGGCGTGAAGAAAGTCGTTAATCAATTAGAAGATGCAGCATCTAAAGGCGCTCAATTATCACGTTCTTTAGAGGATGCACAAGCGTTAGGTGGTAACTTCTTGAAACCTGTTGTCGTATCAAATGCGAACCAAGAGATGTTAGCCATGCAAGAGGAAACATTTGGTCCTATCGTGCCTGTTGCAACATATTCAGATTTAGAAGATGCGATTCAAATGGCGAATGATACACAATTTGGCTTAGCTGCTTATTTCTTTACAAATGATTATCGCACAGGCTTCCACTTATATCATTCACTTGATTATGGCGTGATCGGTTGGAATGACGGTGGACCATCAGCAGCCCATGCACCATTCGGCGGTATGAAAGAAAGTGGTTATGGCCGAGAAGGTGGCACAGAAGGTATTGAACCTTACTTAGAAACAAAATATTTATCAATCGGTAATTTGTAGTAAAGATTGCTCGCTTCTCATTTATGGGAAGCGATTTTTTTATCGAAAAAATTATTGTGAATTCATCATTTTAGTTTAAAATTACTTTACAAATATTTATGAAATCGTTTACATACACCATTTTCAGTGAAAGAATAGTATAAGATACATAAACTTAGGAGGATGTTATTTATGAGTGAGACGATTCCGGAGAAAATGAATGTTGCATTAATGCATGAACCTTATGATATTGAAATTGTCGAAAGAGACATGCCTGAAGTAGGTCCTAAAGATGTCCTAATTAAGATGATGGCGGTAGGCGTATGTGGTTCTGACGTCCATTATTATGCACACGGTCGTGTAGGCGAATTCGTTGTTGAAAAACCAATCGTATTAGGGCACGAATGTGCAGGTATGGTCGCACAAGTTGGGGAAGATGTCACAGACTTTAAAGTTGGTGATCGAGTTGCTATCGAACCAGGTGAACCTTGTCGTGAATGTGAATATTGTAAATCTGGACGCTATAACTTATGCCCACATATGGAATTTATGGCAACACCACCGTACGATGGTGCATTCTGTGAATACGTAAGCCATCCGGCAGACTTCCTTTATCATTTACCAGACTCAGTGACTTATGAACAAGCGACATTAGTTGAACCATTTTCAGTTGGGTTACAAGCATGTAAACGTGCGGATATTAAACCAGGTTCAACAGTTGTCATCATGGGTATGGGTCCCGTTGGTTTAATGGCAGTTGTCGCTGCTAAAGCTTACGGCGCAACAAATATTATTGTTTCAGATTTAGAAGATAATCGTTTAGAAGCGGCTAAACGTTTAGGTGCAACAACGACAATTAATATTAAAAATGAAGATGTTGTTGAACGTATTAAAGCCTTAACAGACGGGCAAGGCGTGAACTATGCCATTGAAACTGCAGGTAATCCGATTGCCTTAAGAAGTGCGTTAAATTCATTAAAAGATGGTGGCACTTTAGCAATTGTTGGCTTACCTCAAGAAGATATGAACGAAATTAACGTGCCATTTATCGCGAACCATGAAATCAATATTGTAGGTGTGTTTAGATATGCGAATACGTACCCACAAGGTATCCAAATCTTAAGTACAACAGACGCTGACATCGATTCACTATTCACACATCAATTTGAACTTGCCGATACAAAAGAAGCGATGGAATTAACACGTACAAGTAAAGGCGATGCCTTGAAAGTGATGGTATATCCAAATGGCTTTTTAGATAAATAATGAATCACCACCATTAAGCTAAATTGAATATACATTAATATACGAGAGTGGGACAGAATTCTTTTAAATTCGTCGTCCCACCCCCGCAAGGATGACTAGAACTAAAA
>NZ_JAESMI010000139.1:0-17026 GCF_017893095.1 Staphylococcus sp. GDX8P80P
TGATTAGCTCATAATACTAAATAGTGTTTGTAACATTTAAGTTACTGTTTTTGGAATTAACGTTGACATATTGTCATTCAGTTTTCAATGTTCATTTAAAGCAATTACATTTATTAATTATATCAACAATCAACATCTAATGTCAAGAACTTTTTTAAATTTATTTTTTTAATTTTTTCTGTTCAAAACTTAATTGATTATTTCAACAAATAATATCTTATAATGTCTCGCTAAGTTTTTCAATAGTCAAAATTACACTTTCTTAACATTAAATTAATGATTTTAATTTGCCGGAAAAGAAAGTTTACATTCGTTTTTGACGACTTTTATATAATATCAAGTTTAGAAATGAACGTCAATCATTTCCTTATAAGAATAATGACTAATTTTTCACATCTAATGTATTGTTTTGAATTAAGGGTATAATTTACTTATTTTATTGTTAATTTCATATCGAATATTCAACTATAATGCCAATACTTCATTATATTCACTATATATTAAGGTAGCTACTTTGAAATTGCTACTACATATTTAGATCAATATAGGAAAGAGGCTGGGACATAATAAAATGTTCCAGCCTCTTTAACATTTAGGTAGTAGATAACTAATTTGAAAAGTGCTTATATCAAACTTTTGCACTCTTAGTCATCTTTACTAGGAGTAAACAACAAGTTTAATTCTTTCTGACCTACTCCATTTAAACTTCTACTTATTATTTTTCTTTATCTTTGCATTCTTTACAGATACCATATATTTCCATACGGTGATGTGTTACGTCGAACTCTGTAATGTGTTGAGCAAGTTGTTCAACTTCATCAAGTTGTGGATAGTGGAAATCTACTATCTTGCCACATTTCTCACAGATAACGTGATAATGATTATGAGTATTAAAATCAAATCGACTTGATGCATCTCCATATGTTAATTCTTTAACTATGCCAATACTTTTAAACACTCTTAAATTATTATATATTGTCGCAACACTAATATTTGGAAAATCAGGTGAAAGTGCTTGATAAATTTCATCCGCCGTCGGATGTGAATGAGATGCAATAAGATAACGAATGATAGCTTGACGTTGTGGTGTAATTCTAACACCAGCTCTTCTAAGGGCTGCAATTGATTCTTCTAGTTCATGATCAATGGACTCTACTTCTGCACTCATTGTTTTCACCACTTTCTAGTTAATAATAATTATTACTTGATATTAATATAACTGTTTAGAAAGTATAATGTCAATAAGTACGAACCTTTTCCTTTAATAACCATGATATAAATCGACTTTATTCTCAATTACATCATTCTTATTGAGAAAATGGTCTAAATTCTTCTTAAAAAGTTTCGTTGCGTCTCTTTTAATGTTTTTATCGTTACCACTGATATGCGCAGTTAGCGTTACATTATCTAACTTGTACAGCACATTGTCTGGTTTCAATGGTTCATTTTCAAATACATCAATATAAGCATGTCGAATTTGATTCTGTGATAAAGCCTTTATGAGTGTTTTTTCATTTACAACTGTTCCCCTACCTACATTAATAAATAAACATTCATCATTCATAAGCTCAAAATGTTTCTCTAATAGTAAATGATACGTTTCATTAGTTTCAGGTAAGGTGTTAATAATGATATCAGCTTTATTTAGATGTTTTTCAAGTTCTTCTATTTTATAAATACAGTCAAATCCTTCTTTGGATTTACCTAACCTACTAATTCCAACTATAGTCATATCAAATGGCTTAAGTAATTTAACGGTCTGTTGTGCTAATGATCCTGTCCCTAATATTAAAACACGTTCTCCACTCAATCGCTTGCCAGTTAGTCTAGAGTCATATACTTTATTGATTTGATTAATGTATGATGTACGCATTTTCTTATAGTCATCAAGTATGAATGCAAGAACAAACTCTGAAACTTGTTTTGCTTGCACGCCTCTACTATTGGTTAAAATAATGTTTCTTTTCTTAATTGTTTCTAAGGGTAAACTATTTACGCCTGTTGCGTACCAAGCAATCCATTTTAAATTTGGGCACTCATTAATGAAGTTTGCATCTACCCCACCATCATAACCAATCAATATATTCAATTCTTCCTTTAATGCTTTAGGTATGTCTTCGGCTTTTTTGAAAAAGTAAAATTCTAATTCTGGATAGTCACTTTTAAGTACTGATTCTATTTCTCCAAGTCGCTTTAAACTAACTATTTTCATTTTTTCACCCCAAAATTCGATTTAATTCTTCCATTTGTGTTTTAACTTTAACTTTTTCAATAACATCAATGATGATACCTTCTTCATCTATTATAAAAGTTGTTCGTACAATTCCCATGGATTCTTTACCGAATGACTTTTTCAATTGGTAAACACCCACTTTTTCAGATAATACATAATTTTCATCTACTAATAAGTCGAAATTAAGATTATGTTTAGCAATAAAGTTTTGATGCTTTTTCTTAGTATCTGCACTGACACCATAAACTTGAACATCTAATTCATTAAATCTATCTAAATTATCTCTAAAATCACATGCTTCAGTCGTACACGTTGGCGTATTATCACGTGGATAAAAATATAAAATTGTTTTGCTTCCTTTTATTGTTTCATTTGTAATACATTCTCCATTTTGATTCTCTAATTTGAATTCTGGAAATTTGTCACCTTTTTTAAACATCCTATCACCTATTTCTTAATCGTATTAATTATATGATACGATAGTAATGAATAATATTAAAATAAGAGAGGTTGAAATAAGATGAAATTCACTGAGAGTGAACGTCTGCAACAATTATCAAATGAATATATTTTAGGTGGCGTTAATTCACCATCACGTTCATATAAAGCGGTAGGTGGAGGTGCGCCTGTAGTTATGCGCGAAGGTCATGGTGCATACTTATATGATGTAGATGGCAATAAATTTATTGATTATTTACAAGCTTATGGCCCAATTATTACTGGTCATGCACACCCTCACATTACAAAAGCCATTCAAGATCAAGCAGCTAAAGGTGTATTGTATGGTACACCAACAGAGTTAGAGATTGAATTCAGTAAAAAATTACGTGAAGCAATCCCATCACTCGAAAAAATACGATTCGTTAACTCTGGTACTGAAGCAGTAATGACAACAATACGTGTTGCACGTGCTTATACAAAGAGAGATAAAATTATTAAGTTTGCGGGCTCTTATCATGGTCACTCAGACTTAGTATTAGTTGCTGCAGGAAGTGGCCCATCACAATTAGGCTCACCTGACTCAGCGGGTGTTCCCGAAAGTGTTGCAAAAGAAGTAATAACAGTTCCATTTAATGATATTGAATCATATAAAGAAGCTATGAAACACTGGGGAAATGAAGTTGCAGCAGTATTAGTAGAACCTATTGTTGGTAACTTTGGTATGGTAGAACCACAACCTGGATTTTTAGAAGAGGTAAATAAAATCACACATGATTATGGTGCATTGGTGATTTATGACGAGGTTATTACAGCATTCCGTTTCCATTATGGTGCTGCACAAGACTTATTAAATGTATATCCTGATCTAACAGCTTTCGGAAAAATCATTGGCGGTGGTCTTCCAATTGGAGGCTATGGTGGTCGACAAGATATTATGGAACATGTTGCACCTTTAGGTCCTGCATACCAAGCAGGTACAATGGCCGGCAACCCACTTTCTATGAGAGCTGGTATTGCATTATTGGAAGTATTAGAGCAAGAAGGTGTTTATGAAAGATTAGACAAATTAGGGAAAAGACTTGAAGATGGTTTATTAAAATTGATAGAGAAACATCATATCACCGCTACTATAAATCGTGTATACGGTTCATTAACGCTTTATTTTACTAATGAAACGATTACGCACTATGAACAAGTTGAAAATTCAGATGGTGAAGCATTTGCTAAATTCTTTAAATTAATGCTAAATCAAGGTATTAATTTAGCACCTTCTAAATTTGAGGCATGGTTCTTAACTACAGAACACACTGAAGAAGATATTGATGAGACATTAAAAGCTGCTGATTATGCATTTAGTCAAATGAAATAATCAACTGATGGCCTACAATAAAGCTGTTCAAATGTGAAGAACAGTTTTATTGTAGTTTTTTTATTAAAAACAAAAACTTGTATCATTTCAGTCTTCAAGTGTATACTAGTTTAAAATATTATTATTAAAATTATATTTAAAGGAGCGTTATAGTTGAGGCTAGGAGCTCGTATACTAAAGACTGGTATTGCAATTATTCTCGCTTTGTTTATAGCTTCTTTCTTACCTGATAATGTCGGATTAAAATCTGTAGCGGGCATTAGTGCGATTGTTGCTATGCAACCTAATATATATCGTTCCATCAAAACGATTTCAGAACAGGCTACAGGTAATGTCATTGGTGCTTTATTAGCAGTCATCATGGTAACCATTTTCGGTAAAAATATTGTGATTATGGGCGTTACTGTTATTTTATTAATTGCTATTTTATATAAAATAAATTTAGCTCATGTTGCTACACTTGCAGGTGTCACTGCACTCATTATAATGGGGCAACATACAGGATCATTCTATGTAACAGCCGCTTTTAGATTTATTCTAGTAATGATTGGTGTCGTAAGTGCTTCTGTAGTTAACTTAATATTTTTACCACCTAAATTTGAAACCAAGATATATCACAACTCGGTAAATATCGCTTCTGATATATTTATTTGGTTTAAGCTTGTATTAAATGACGCTTCTGACTATCATCAGATAAAAGAAGATGGAGAACAAATTGAATCACGCATTTCAAAACTTGAACAGATTTTTAATTATTACAATGAAGAGAAAGCACTAACTAGAAAAGCAGCCTTCCAACAAAATAGAAAGAAAATTTTATTTAAAGAAGTTGTAGGTACAACAAGACAAGCATATGAAGTGCTTAATCGAATGGCTAGATATCAGAATGATCTTCATAACTTAAATTACAATTTGATATTTCAAATCAAATTAGAATTAGATTCTTTAACAGCGTATCATGAACAAATTCTAAAAAGTTTGTCGAAAAAGGCGCGATATAATGTAGAACATTTTGATAATCAAATCATGAATCCTCAAAAGAAAGACCTAATGGATGCTTTTCAACAACAATTAATTCAAAATCCTTACCAAGTCGACTATTCTTATTCTAATATTATGCAAATTATTGCCACAATTGAAGAATATCGTTATTATCTAGAACATTTAGATCGTTTAAGATTAAGTTTCTTCACGTACCATCGAAATGATACTGAAATAGATATAGCCGATGAAGATTTTGACTTATAATAATAAGCGTTCACTGAATCAATAAAGTTCAGTGAACGCTTATTTATTATTATTATAAATTTTGTATACTATAGAGATGCTCATAAGCACCTTTTTTATCTATTAGTTCTTGGTGTGTGCCTGTTTCAACGATTTGACCGTTTTGCATTACAATTATCTTATCCGCATGTGTAATCGTTGAGAGTCTATGTGCAACAATAAGTGTTGTTCTATCTTTACTAAGCACATCTAACGCTTCTTGAATAATCGCTTCACTCTCTAAATCTAATGCTGAAGTAGCTTCATCTAAAATTAATATAGGTGGATTATTTAAAAAGATTCTTGCAATTGAAAGACGTTGTTTCTGTCCACCAGATAGTTTAACGCCACGTTCCCCTACTTCAGTATCATAGCCATCATGAAGATTCATAATAAAATCATGTGCATTGGCCATTTTAGCCGCTTCAATTATTTCTTCTTCACTAGCATCTGGGCGTCCTAATAATATATTTTCTCTAACTGTATCTGAGAAAAGAATATTATCTTGCTGTACTAAACCAATTTGATTTCTTAAACTACCGGTTAAAAAGTCTTTAACATTGTGATCATCTATTCTTATTTCACCTTCAGTTACATCGTAGAAGCGTGGTATCAAGTTAATTAAAGTTGATTTACCACCACCACTCATACCAACAAAAGCTACGGTATCTCCTTTGTTTATATTGAGATTGATATTTTTTAATATTGTTGATTCATCTTCATTATATTTGAAACTAACGTTTTTCAATTCTATATGACCTTGTTTAATTTCAATAGGCTGAGCGCCAATACCATTTTTTATATCATAATCTTCATCCATTAACTGAAACACCCTATCCATTGACGCAAAACTTTGAGTTAATGTTGTAAATGAAGCAACTAGTCTTCTTAACGGTCCAAATAATTGTTCCAAATAGCCAACAAAAGCTGCAAGTGTACCAACAGTAATTGAACCATTGATTGCTAAATATGACCCAAAGCCAATAACAATTATAGGTCCTAAATCTGTAACTGTATTAATCGCCGCAAATGAGTATGCATTCCATGACGTATGTTGAAATGCACGATTTAAGAAATGTTTATTTTTATGGTCGAAATTTTTAGCTTCATTATCCTCAATTGCAAAACTTTTAATTACTGACATCCCTTGTACACGTTCATGTAGAAATCCTTGTACTTCAGCCAATGCTTGCGAACGTTTACGCGTCAATTTTCTTAAGCGTCCAAAGAAGAAATAGACTGTGAGAATATAGAATGGGAAAATAATGATTGCCGCGAAAGTTAACTTCACATCTAGGAAGAACATAATAGATAGTGCAATGATGATTGTTATGCAATCTAGCCAAATGTTCATTAAACCAGTTAATATAAAGTCTTTCGTTTGCTCAACATCATTAATGACTCTCGATATCACTTGTCCAACTTGATTATTTGCATAAAATCTTGCACTTAGCGCTTGCAAATGATCATATAGACGTTTTCTAATATCATATAGAATTTTGTTACTCGTCCATTGTGCAAGATATTGTCGTAGATATTCTATTGGTGGTCTGACAATTAAGAAAATAAATAACGCTATGCCGATAGCTACACTTAAATGTTGAAACTTTTCATTCGTTGAAAGTGCACTATTATTAATAACGCCGTCAATTGCATATTTGATAAGTAGAGGAATTAACATAGGAATGCCGAATTTGATAATCCCAATAATTATCGTAGCTATTATTCGATATTTGTATGGTTTAACAAATTCTAAATAGCGTCGTATCATACTACTCCCCCCTATGATGATCACAATTATATTTTTAAAAAATTAATAGAGGTTGAAACTTTGATTCCAAACAATACATTTGTATCATCAAAGTAAATTCAACCTCTTGTTATTATCACTCAAGTACTATAAAACAAATATGTAACAATTACATCTTTTATGCTTAATAATTACGGATTTTTTTATATCGCTCTTTCCAAACTTTTATGAAATCTGGAGCGAATGGTCCTTTTTTCTGTTCGATCCACTGTTGTAAAATATCTACATTACGGCGTAAAATAACATCTATATCATGTGGATAATTCATCTGATTCATATGCTGCTCATACTCATCTTCATCTAATAAATGATATTTTCCATTAGGATATACCTTAATATCTAAATCATAATCAATGTATTTCAAAGCTTCTTCGTCACAAACGAAAGGCGATGATAGATTACAGTAGTAATAAATGCCATCCTCTCTAAACATACAAATGACATTGAACCAATATTCTGAATGAAAATACACGATAGCTGGTTCTCTCGTAATCCATGTACGACCGTCACTTTCAGTAACTAAAGTGTGATCATTCCCACCAATAATCACATGGTCTGTACCTTTTAAGATTGTTGTTTCAGACCATACTCTATGGATGTTACCGTCGTGTTTGTAACTTTGAATTTTTATATTTTCGCCTTCTTTAGGTATGGATTCTTTTACCATACTCCACACCACCCTTTTAGTAATTTTCGCACTTTAGATTATATCATATTTTTAAATAAGTCTTTACAGATGCGTTGTTATTTTCACTCAAGTTATACACAAATTAGAATGTCTTAGCCGTTAATGTATTGGTATATCTTATCCATAGAAACTGGTAACGTATATGCTTGTCGCTGATTTAAATCCATCCATTCCAGATGGTTACCTTTCATAAATGATTCTGACAGTGTCACGGTCTCAATGGTACTATAGACACTAATATCCCAAGTCATATGTGTGAATTGGTGTTTAAGCTTAAATACAATTCCCTCAGCTATCGATAATGACAATCCCAATTTTTCTTGCAATTGTTCTAAAGCATTTGGTGTTTCAAACATTGGAAATTGCCACATGCCATTTAACAATCTTTCTTGACGTTGCTCCATTAAATATTGACCTTTGGCATTTCTAACTAAGAATACCGCTTGTTGAATAGTTTTTTTCTTAATGTTCTTCGTTTTTACTGGTAACTCTAATACAGTGCCTTCTTTAAAAGCACGACAGTTCTCTTGAACTGGACAAAATAAACATAGCGGTTTCTTAGGTGTACAAACTAACGCACCTAATTCCATCATTGCTTGGTTAAATGTACCCGCCTCTTGATGCACATAAGGCTGTAATTCTTGTTCATAACTTTTTCTCGTGCTTTGCAACTTTATATCTCTTGAATCATTATTCAATCTAGACCATACTCTAAAGACATTGCCATCAACGGTTGCTAATGGCTGATTAAACGCGATGCTTAGAACTGCTGCTTGAGTATAAGGACCTACCCCTTTTAATTTCCCAAATTGTTCTGGTGTAGAAGGAACGACACCATGATATTCTGATGCTACTTCTTTCACAGCAGTATGAAAGTTACGTGCGCGACTATAATAGCCCAATCCTTCCCAATATTTAAGAACTTCTTCTTCATCTGCCTGACTTAATTCCTCTATTGTTGGAAAACGTTGAATAAATTTGTGATAATAATCCACAACTGTTTTAACCTGTGTTTGTTGAAGCATAACTTCACTTAACCAGATATAATATGGATTCGAAGTTTCACGCCATGGCATTTCTCTCTGATTCTTATTAAACCATTGTATTAAATTCTTTTTAAAAGTAAAATCGTTTATCATAATTATTTCCTTTCAATTCGCTTTATTTACTTCACTACGTGCACTTTATATTAAATGAAAAGTATTTTAATATGTTTCTTAATTTCGTTATTCCAATTTTTAGATTATAATATATATTAAATTAACATGAAAAGAGTGAACGTTATGGATACAGCCACGCACATTGCAATCGGTGTTGGATTAACTGCTTTAGCAAGTCAAGACCCAGCTATGGCAAATACTATGGCAGCCACAGCCACGACCTTAATTGCAGGGTCATTAATTCCAGATGGCGACACCGTTTTAAAATTAAAAAATAACGCCACATATATTTCACATCATCGTGGTATCACTCATTCTATACCATTTACAATTTTATGGCCGATATTGATTACATTTTTGATTTACGTAATCTTTCCAGGCGTAGATACTACGCACATATGGTTATGGGCACAGTTAGCGGTATTTTTACATGTCTTTGTAGATATATTTAATTCATATGGTACCCAAGCACTACGCCCACTAACAAACAAATGGATTCAACTAAGTGTTATTAATACCTTTGATCCAATCATTTTTATCATACTTTGTTTAGGTATTGTAATTTGGCTTCTAGGTGTTCATCCATTTGCAGTGTTCTTTCCAATTATAGGCGTACTCATCATTTATTACATTGTTCGTTTCAAAATGCAAAGTATTATAAAGAAACAAGCATTAAGTCAAATTAAAGAACAACACAAACCTGTTAAAATTTTTGTAGCACCTACTATGAAATTTATGGAATGGCGTGTTGCGATTCAAACTGAAGAACATGATTATGTAGGTCGATCATTTGGTAGAAATGTTGTTTTTAGTGATAAAGTTAAGCGACAACCATTTTCACCAGATACGTTATTGTGGCAAATCAAAGGTAATAAGGATATTAGAACATTTTTAAACTTTTCGTCTATTTATCGTTGGCAAACTCGAAAGCTAGACGATGATACTACAGAAGTTCGTCTAGTTGATTTACGTTATTTAAATAAAGGCCATTATAGCTTTGCAGCGATTGCACATGTCGATAATGACAACAATATTGATCATTCATACATCGGATGGGTTTTCACAGAAGAAAAATTACAAAAGAAATTATATTCTAAATAAACTTTTAAAAAGAGTGAACCAGAGTCATAATCTTATCTATGATTCTGGTTCACTCTTTTATTTATTTTTTGTAGCTATTGTATGAGATGAATATTTATATTTTGAGTGTGCAACATATCTCATTAACATAAAATTAACCGCACCTATAATTACCAAAATAATAACAAAATAGATATGGTAAGTAATGTTGTACAAATTTACTACACCATATATTGCAGAAGTCGCAATACCGTCAATTAAATAAAATAGTGGATTCAATTTTAGAATTTGAATCATTAAATTTTCATTTGCAGATGGAATAAATATGACAGGTATAATGAAAAAGCAAATAATTCCAATTAAAAAATATAACTTTGTCATATTCTTGTATATAATATCTAATAATCCTAGAGTAACGGATATAAATACAATAAATAAAACCATCATGATAAAAAATACGATAAATGCAATCAATGACTCATCGAAATTCACTGGCTTAAACAGTACGACGATCAACGTCAATATACAACAAATAAAACTTCCAAGAAGTGCATTTGCAATGGCTGTAACCAATGGTGTTGCTTGGAATGATTTTGTTATTAAATAATCTTGGCTGTACGCTTTAAAAGATTTAAATATCGTTGCTAATAGAGTAATAAATGTCATCATAGCAATGAGTCGATATAGCCATCTTGCTTTGCTAATATCCTCAATCCCTATAAAAGATAATGTCATTAGTGCAATCACTATTACAACTAATTGCGCAATTAAAAGCATAGCAAACCATTTCCAAGTATCTATGATGCGTTGTTTTGTAAACTCAATTAGTGATGGAAAGCGTTTAATATATAATAAAAAGTTATCTATCATTTTTACACCTACAATTCAATGTATATCCACTTGCTATTTTTCATGTCTGCGATTAAATATCCATCCCCCGACTTAACAATCCATAAATCCTGTGTAATATGATATTTATCTTTGAGTTCATCTTTATTGACTATCGGAAAAACAAATCCAGTTAATTTATTTTGATCATTAAATAACATATCGATTGGTTGTTGTGTTACTTCAACAACATATCTTGAATCTTTATCTGGCACCAATGTCTTTTTAACTTGATCGTGTTTCTTATGTAAGTGGCTATTAAAATAATCTACATAATTACTATAGTTTGATTTCATATATGGAGATAGCGCTTTGAAAGAATGTGACTCATATAGTGCCGCCGGGTTAAAATATTCCAATTTATGTTTTGCTACCACATAATCTTTATCATCACTGCTGACGCGATAACTTTTTGAATTTTCACCTGTGATTGTTAAAAACGTATATTTAGGGACGTTAATATTAGAATCCCCTTTTAAAGTAATTGAATCCTCTAACACAATGCCATATGCAAGCTTTTCATCAAATGGGTCTTTATTCTCTACTTTCTTTTGCGCTTCAATAATTGGAACGTCAAAACGTCCTACATTATTAATCACTAAGGCGCCTACAATGAATAAGCAAATTAAACTCGTAATTAAAATCGTCCAAAATCTTACAACAAAATCAGGTACTTTCGCATGTCTATATCGTTCAACTCTTTTGAAATTATAGCTCATTTCCGGAAGTCTACTACGACTTTCTTTCCAATCTAAATCAAAATTAAGTTGTTCTTCATCATTTGCAATGCTCATTCTATCTTGCTCGTGCTCTTTAAATACAGGCAAAACTTGGTTTAGTGAGCCTTCCATACGTACTTGTCCATGTGAAATCCAAGCAACATAGTTACTTACTTTTTCAACTTTTGCCAAGTCATTATCTATAAATACTAATGACTTATTTTCACTAATATAGTCTTTGGATAATTGTTTTGCTTTTTCTAAAAAGGCTTCATCAAGATGTTCGATGATATGATTTAAAATGATTAAATCCTTTCGACATACGCGTGCAATACTTAAAATTAACTGTGCAAAATCTGAATGGCTAAGTGCATTAATATGAACCGAAGATTTATCATCTAAATGTGCGAACTTAATGATTTGATCAACACTATGAGAGGTTGTTTCATAAGAAAATAATCGTTGAACTTCGGTTACATACTGTCTTACAGTCATATGAATTAAATGTTTATCTTTTATGTCACCATAATACGTAGAAACCGATTGATTAATCTTACCTCTATCTGGCTTAATGTCACCAGCCATAATTCTACCTATTAAAGTTTTTGAAGATCCTGGTTCACCAATGATAGCTAATGCTTCCCCTTGGTATATATGTAGCGATATGTTGTTTAATTCTATGTCTTCAGCGGCATAGCCTAATGGTAGATACCACTTTCTGTTTTTTTTACTTCTATAATAATGCGTGACATTGAGCATTTTTAAGATTATTGAACTTCCCATTCGTGTTACTTCCTTCTAAATTTTTAATAAAGCGAGTGGCAATCCTTCTTCAGGGGTCTTACTATTAATTCTATAGCCCCATGCAAACACACCTTTTAATCGTTCAACTTTAAAGTATTGCTCGCTTCCATCATTAAGTTTATACATTCTACCAAGTACAACTTTGGTACGATCAACTAAGTAACTTTCTGCAATAATGACCTTACTTTGATAAACATCATATTCATTCATTATGCCGTTCATTTCAGCTTTACGCATCTTTTCTTTATATATCTGTATTTCATGTCTTAATTCCTGTTCAGACATTTCACTTAGCTTTTTATCATTCATCTGAAATACCACTTTCTTCTAATTTTGCTTTAATTTTATCATATTTATAGCCTTTTCTCATAAGCGACTCTATCGTTTTCATTACTAATTGTTGTCCATCATATTTACGTTGTTGCTTTGTATATATTTTTTCAAGATCTTTTTGTAATAGATCCTCCAACAAAGCTTCATCTTGTTCAAAATCTAATTCAGATATTGCTTGTTGTGCGATATCCATAGAATAGCCTTTTTGAATTAAGCTTTGAAGTACTTTTTGACGTACTTTAATTTCAGGACCTTTCTTCGTTCTCATAATTTTATTTGCAACATTTATAACCGCTTCAAATGGTTGTTCTTCTTCATAAATTTGAACATATGTATTAATAATCTTAGGTTCAATTCCAACTTGATATAATTTTTGTTTGTAAATTTCAGGACCTTTATCAGTAGTATGTATCATTGTATTTTTTAAGCTTTCAGCATAATCTTCATGATTAATATATGCCTCTTTATAACAATAATCTATAACTTGTTGAATCGCGGATGCACTAATCTCGTTTTTTTGTAAATGTTGTCGCACTTCTTTTTCAGTTCTCTTTTTATAAGATAAGTATTGTATAGCCATATTAATACCTAAACGGTAATGCTCATACTTCTGTATCTTCTCCATATCAGATGGCTCAACAATTTGCCCTTTTTTTAAATTAAATTTTACAAGTGTATTAATATCGACTCCCATTTCAAAAGCGCCGTCCAAAAATAAGTTAAATCGCTCTTTATTGTTCTTCTGTACTTCTATTTTAGTGATTTTAGGCAATTCCTCCACCACCTTTACTTTGATTTATATTAAAAATCAAACTATCTTGATTTATCTAACACACATTATTTTATATCACTTAACGCATTACACAAAATGTTTTACCCATAAAAAAACCTCATAAAGGTTATTATTAAAATGACTCCTTTATGAGGACTTACACAAATATAAAATTTATTTTTTCAAGATTTACAATCAATAGTTATTTAATTGACTTAACGCTTCTTGATATTGACTATCTGAAATATACGCCTGCTGTTTCATCTTTTCAAGATTGGTTTTAATTCTATTTTTAAAATTGTCAGACATATTACTTATATCATAAACACTCGGTGCATTGACTTTACTTGCTAGAATCGCACTTTGTAAGACAGTGATTTGAGGCATATTGCTATTATTCTTATTTACTGTTGTTCCAAAATAATAGTTCGCAGCACCCTCAATTGTATATTGATCACTACCATAATAAATGTTATTTAAGTAGAAACTCAATATTTCATTTTTACTATATTGTTGTTCTACTTTATGTGCTACAAACAATTCCTTTAATTTCCGAGTAAAGGAACGCTCATTGTCGTAATAATAATTCTTCACAGTTTGTTGTGTAATTGTACTTCCGCCTTGAACGTCTCTATCACCTATCGTTGAGAATAATGCTCGTGTTGTTCCTTTGACGTCAAATCCATGGTGTTTATAAAAACGTTCATCTTCCATCGAAATAAAAGCACCTTTTACATAATCCGGCATATTGTCTGAAGAAACATAATTACTTTTGTTTTCAATTGTTTTAAGGTCATCAACATTTGCTCTCGAAGATAAGAAATACATTAACCCAATAAACAATGCAAATATGATGATAAATATAATAAATATTCTTAAAAATATACGTTTACTCTTTTTCTTTTTAGGTGGTTTACCTACAGGTTGATAATACGTATTGTAATGAGGTTCATTACGGTAATGTGAATGTCTCTCAGGCGAGTTGTTCATTCTTTGGCTTCTTTTCATGTGGTAGCTCCTTTACTAAAACTCACTCTATAACTGTGAGTTTAACAGTAGTTTTTAGATTAAGCTATACCTATCATGAAAAATCAGTCCCAAGGTGTATGAGGAAAGATTGTTTAAAGCCCTTTTAAATCAATCGTTGACGAACATCCTAATCACAATAAAAAGAACTGAGAGAAGCTTTACAGCCTCTTCTCAGTTCTATAACTTATACATTTGCTTTATAGCAACATGCATGTTTCAAATTAATTTTAAGTCTAAGAAACAATAAAATTTATGCTTGAAGTTGTTTAACAATTTCTCTATTAAAATCATCTAAGTCGTCTGGTGTACGACTTGTAACGATATTATTATCAACTACAACTGATTCGTCTACGACATTTGCACCTGCATTTGATAAATCTTTACGTACATTTAATACAGCAGTAAGTGTGCGTCCATTTAAGTCATCTGTATCTATTAAAATTTGAGGGCCGTGGCAAATCGCAAAGGCTGGCACATCATTTTTAGTGAAGTATTTAGCAAATGTGCCATAACGACCTTCAGCATCGCCGCGAAGATGGTCTGGTGAGAATCCACCAGGAATAAGTAGGCCATCGTAATCTTCTGGTTTTGCATCTGCAATACTTACATCAACAGTAACTTTTTCACCGTGTTTACCTACTACTTCTGCATTTGCAGTATCACCAATAATTTCAGTTTCGAAACCAGCTTCTTCAATTGCTTCTTTAGGGCTAGTTAATTCGATATCTTCGAATTCATTTGATAAAATAATTGCTACTTTTTTAGCCATTAGTTAATCACCTTTCTTGTTCGAATTATACTAATTATATAGACGAAATTAAGTGATATTAAACATACATAGATTGAAGTGTTTCAATTTATTTAGAAACTTGTTTAACTTTTTCTTCTAATTGGTCTAGTAATCCAATCCATTCATCTATATCTTCAACGCTTACTTCATCGGGATTTACATGGTCAATATCTTCTAAAAATTTTGATAATCTTGTTTTAATTTGTTCCATTGTTTGTTGTTCATTCATAACGATTTCTCCTTATTAATATATATATTTATTAAACTATACGTTAGTTTTATCCTAACAGAATTTGACAAAAAGCGATATAATCTTAATAATGTTTACTGTACTTTTGCAACGGATTAAGGAATTTTTTTAAGTTTAGGAGTAATAAATATGTGGATGACAAATCAGAAAAAACCCATTTCAATTAACAACGATCCATGGGAAGCATACAACGATGTTAAAACACACGGTCAGTTAACACTAAGTAATATAGAGTTCACTACTACTACATTATGTAATATGAGATGTAGTCACTGTGCTGTTGGCTATACTTTACAAACTAAAGATCCAGATGCTTTACCTATGGATATCATTTATCGTCGCTTAGATGAAATACCTCACTTACGAACTATGTCAATAACAGGTGGCGAACCAATGTTCTCAAAAACATCAATTAAAAACATTGTTAAACCTCTGTTAAAATATGCACAAGATCGTGGTATATATGTTCAAATGAATTCTAATTTAACACTACCGCAAGATCGTTATTTAGATATAGCTGAATACATAGACGTTATGCATATCTCTCATAACTGGGGTACAATTCAAGAATTTACTGATGTAGGTTTCGGCGCAATGAAGAAGCAACCTCCTTTAAAAGCAAAATTAAAATTATATGAACAGATGTTAGAGAATGCAAGTACATTATCAAGTCAAGGTATGTTTGTTTCAGCTGAAACGATGTTAAATCAAAGTACATTACCTTATTTAGATAAAATTCACAATGAAATCGTCAATGACATGAAATGCAGTCGCCATGAAGTTCATCCAATGTATCCTGCAGATTTTGCAAGTCAATTAAATGTTCTTTCTTTAAAAGAAATGAAACAAGCGATTCATCATTTATTAGACATTAGAGATGAAAATGTATGGATGTTATTTGGTACATTACCTATTTATCCATGTATCAATGATGAAAACGACCAAGCATTGTTACAGCGTTTACGCGATGCTAAAAATGTTACGACACGTAATGATCCAGATGGACGTAGTCGCCTGAATGTTAATGTCTTTAGTGGCGATGTGATTGTAACTGATTTCGGAGATGAAAATGGTACAATTTCAAATATTAAAACTGACAAATTAACAGACGTATTTAATAAATGGCTTACATCAGATTTAGCGCAATCGCTCAATTGTCATTGTGAGGCATTTCACTGTTTAGGTCCTAACGTTCTAGTTAAAAACATGTACTATCCAAACACTGATTTCAGAAAAAATGAGATTGAAATGCATACTGAAAATATTTTCAGTTAAATCATTTCAAGCAAATATAATAAGCACCACATAAAATGGTTCTACGCAAACATCGGTTGATAAATAAAAAAATTATTTAATTATAATAAGATTAAGCGACAAGGTGGAAATCAGACTTT
>NZ_JAESMI010000140.1:0-16566 GCF_017893095.1 Staphylococcus sp. GDX8P80P
ATAGAAATTGTCTTTATTTACTTATCCAAGAACTTTATGTCCCGGACTCTTTTTTTATCATTTTATTAACCCCATGAAATTATTACTTACTTTATCCCAATCATGATTTATACACATTCAAATGCTTTTGGGATTAGGAATTTTTTTAGTTCAATCGATATTGTATTTACTGATTATTTTAGAAGGTTATAGAACTCTTCTATCGCTAATTGATTGTATTCTTGAGCGTTAAACGTCTCATAATCGGGTGTTTGATGTTTGATAAAACGCTCTAAGCCGTGCTTAATATCATTGACATCATGACTCACTAACATCCCATACTTACCATTGTTTAATACATAACGATTCGCAATGATATCCGATGCCAATACATTCATACCAAGTGATAGTGCTTCAAGTAGAACCATTGATTGGCCTTCATAATAAGACGTTAATGATAAAACATCTGCTTGTTTCATAATATAGAATGGATTTTTTCGTTGTCCTATTAAAAAGACATGCTGTTCTAACTTCAACTTACGAATTTGTTGTTCTAATTTATGTCTTAATGGACCTTCTCCCATAATATATAATTTCGTATTAGGATAATGCACGATAACCTTGCCAACCGCTTCAATTAATAAATCAAAGCCTTTTTCAGGTGATAAACGGCCAACCGACACAATTTTAAAATCATCCTCTTTAAAAGGTACCGACGTCACTTTCCCTTTATTCAAACTGACGAGCACCGGTACATTATTTTTCTCAAATTGGTCAGCATTATCTAACACGGATTGCGATATTTTACTTAAATTAATTGTGTTTCTTGACGCTACAAATTTCTTATTTAATGCTTTTTTAGCAATATTGTGCATATTTTGTTCTTTTGATGCATCAGAAACACATACCAGTTTATCAAATTGATCATACAATGTGATCAAACCTTTTAAATTTTGATAATGCGGTTTCACACCGTTGACGATTTTCTCCATGTCCGCTTTGATATCACTATGAAGGTAGACCAATTTACGTTTAGCAGTCGTAGCTAAAATAAGATTCGCCCAAAACATAGAATACCCACTGAAATCTATCGCATAATCAAATTGACTTTCACCTAATATTTTACGCATCTCACGTTCATATACATGTTTTGGATATAAGAAACGTTCTAATGCACTTATTAGCCCTCGTTGTCTGACGAAGTCTACTTTATACGTCTCTTTTAACGACGCTGCTAATGGGCCAACTCTTAAAATAATTCTTACATTTTGGTTAACATTCTTCAGGTTATTCAAGATCTCTTCATTATTGCTTCTATTCGTAAATAGCGTAACGTCATATTGATTATAATCAATATTCTCTAATAAATTGATAACAGAAGAGGTAATACCATTATTTTTCATCCCACCAGGATAAATTAATAGTCGTTTTTTAGCACATTTCTTTTTCTTTTTACGTTTATGTTTTGAGGTGAATACTCGCTCAATCACCTTATCAGTAACATTTCCATCATCTAGATACGCATACGTATTTTTGAACGTTTGATAGTTATGTTGCACCTTACTTAATTGATATGTTTTCTGTTGTATCGCTTGTACAACATCATCAATGGTATGCACAACCGGTCCCGGTAAATCCTGAGCATTGATATACATTCCTCTTTCAAATTGATATGCTTCGTAGTCAGGTGTATAAAAGACAATGGGTTTATTTGTGACTAAATAATCAAAGAAGATACTTGAATAATCCGTTATCATTAAATCAACAAATGTCAATATTTCATTTGTATCAAAATAATCTGGAATAAGATAAGGTTTTAGTGCTTCATTTTTACTTGCTTTTTTATAAATAAATGGATGTACCTTTACTAATACTTGATAATCGAGATGATGTTTTAATTTTTCAACTTCTTCGACAATATGATTTAAACTTTCCTCAGGCGTGTTGACATCATCACCTCTCCAAGTAGGACAATATAACAATACTTTCTCATCAGTAATATCAATGTATGATCTTAATTCATTAATGAGCATTTTTGAATCACTATTCAATGTAAGATCTATTCTTGGATACCCAATTTCTAAAATTTGCCCACCATAAATATTGTCCAATCTAAATGCCCTCTCAAAAATGTCTGACGTATGGCGATTAGGACTTATGATATAATCACTCGATAAAAAGTTTTTAATAATATTTTGCGAACCACGTAAGCCATTTTCAAGGTCTAGACCCATATATTTGAGTGGCGTACCATGCCATGTGTTCACATAAATTTGATCAGGCTTTTTAATGAAATAGGCTGGAAATGTTGAGTTGTTAATTAGATACTTACATTCGGTTAGTGCCCTTATATACTCTGGAGATTCTTTAATCACGAATTCAATATTTTTGTATTTCTCAAATTTCTTTTTATAAAATTCTAGCGTTTCGGTAGTGTCGACGACCCATTTATGCGTATATTTACGATATTTGGGATGATGAATCAAACGTTTAAAGATAGCATATGGACTATCTGTAATACTCTTCCCATCTCTTACTTGATATAGAATATCGTATTGTTTAACTTTATTCGCTTCATAATTGTGCGCATAACGCATTATTTTACGTGTATATGCTGAGTTATTTCTTCTTTGTAAAGGCGTCGTTATAAATTTAAATTTACGTCGACTTTGATTTTGTAAAAATGTCTTCAGTGCCATATTCATTTTCCTTTCTAAGTTGTATTTCATTCTCTTAAGTTGATGTCATAAAATGAATGCGTTGAATTACACTTTGATTCTTAAGTATGTATGGAGATGAACTCCAATATACAGTCTAAATATATTATATCATTTATTTATATTATATATTATTAAAATAATACGTTTTATATATTAAATTTTTAGATACAAAACCTTTGAGTCACTGGACGACTCAAAGGTTATCTATACCTGATTGATTCATGACTATTTAGGTGCATCTCTTTCATCAATTTCTCTTATTACTTTAGCAGGCACACCCGCAACTAGGCTATTCGTTGGTACATCTTTAGTCACTACGCTTCCCGCTGCAATAACTGAGCCATCACCAATCGTTACACCAGGTGTAACTACAACATTGCCACCAAACCAAATGTTATTCCCAATTGTGATAGGCTGGGCCAACTCTAAACCTGCATTACGTTCTTTAGGTGTTAATGGATGATGGGCAGTATAGAAGCCACAAGATGGACCTATAAATACATCATTACCAATCGTGATGCCACCTCCATCCATGAAGTAACAATTACTATTAACAAAGATGTTCTTACCTAATTTAACATTCCACCCATAATCTGTATCAAAGGGACTATTAATTGTAATATGCTCTAATTGGGCGCCAAATAATTCAGTTAAGATTGCTTGTCGTTTGCTATCATCACTTGGTCGTGTGTGATTAAAGTCATAACATAAATCTTTAGCTCGTATACGTTCTGCTTCTAAATCATTATCAAAATTCGCATCATACCATTCATGTGCTAACATTTTTTCTTTCTCTGTCATCGTACTCACTCACCTTCTTTCAATTGTTATCATAAAGTTTAAATGAATCATGACGCTTTTGCACTGAAATTCCCTTTCCATTAGAGAAATGCAGACTTTATGTCTAACAACAAAAAAGCCGAGAGTGAGACAACATTCTTTTTAAAACGTCTACCACTCCCAGCTTGCTTTGCTTGTAGTATTTCTTGGTGAAATTCTCTTTGCTGGGCCCCACTAGAACTATGAAATGCGTGGCTTAAGTGTCTTTTCAGTTCAGTCAGCCATTGCGAATTTCCAAAATAGCATTATTAGATTATTTATGTCTCAGACCATAACCATGACGTCTTAGACATTAAATATGATAAAGCTTCCATTTACGTTGTAATATAGTCGCCACCATTAACATGAATAATTTGGCCTGTGATATATGAGCTATCTGCATTTGTTGCAAGGAACACATAGGCTGGCGCAAGTTCTGCAGGTTGTCCACGTCTACCCATTGGTGTATTGCCACCTTGATTTTCCACTTTGTCTTCATCAAAGGTAGCTGGAATTAAAGGCGTATAAATCGGTCCTGGCGCTACACCATTGACGCGTATATTTTTCTCCATTAGTGTTGTAGCTAATGATCGTGTAAATGAAACAATCGCGCCTTTAGTTGAAGCGTAATCAATTAAATGACCTGAACCACGATATGCTGTTACACTTGTTGTGTTAATAATCGTATCGTTATCACTTAAATATGGAACGGCTGCTTGTGATAAGAAGAACATACCAAATATATTAGTTTCGAATGTCTCTTTAAATTGTTCCGGCGTTATGTCCATAAAATGGTCTTGTGGATATTGAACAGCACCGTTATTTACTAGAATATTTAATCCGCCAAATTCTTGAACCACTTGTTGCACTAAATCTTTAGATTGCTGTGCATCTTTTAAATCATGTGCATACGCTTTAGCTTTAACACCGATGTCTTTCAAACGTTGAACGGTTTCCTCAGCATCCTCATGCTCATCATAATAACCAATTGCTACATCCGCGCCTTCTTTAGCAAATAATATCGCAACAGAACGACCAATACCTGAGTCACCACCAGTAATTAATGCGACTTTACCTTGCAGTTTACCTGCCGCTTTATAGTCATCTAGCTCTGAAATTGGTCTAGGATTCATATCTTTCTCAGTACCTGGTTGATGATCTTGAGTATAACCTTTAATTTGCTTATGAAATTCTAATAAATTCATTCGTTACCACTCCTTATCCATTTACTTAACCGTTCCCACTAATGTCTCATTTGAAACAAAGTTGTTATCTGTTTATCAGCGTTCCATTTCATTACAACTTTAGAATGATAGGAAGTCAGTTCCTTGGTCTCATGCATTTTAGTACGAAACCTTATATAATTAAATTAAACTTCTATTAAAGATATAACTTAAGCCACTAACGAGAACATACAGATAAAGGAGTGCGACACTATGCGAGGTTTATTTAAAGGTATTATTGCATTACTAATCATACTTGGTATTGTAAAGACCTTCCAAGATCATGATGTAATGAACGAAGCGAACTATTATTACAATCAAGCTAAAAATGGCGAATTAGTTCAAAATATATCCAATTTGGATTTTAATAACTATAAAGATTTAAATTCAGACCATTTTAAACCATCTGATTTTTTCTAAAATAACGATATCAACCACACAATAGAATGATATTTTGGTAATAAGAAGACATTCAAGTGCATGATGAATTCAGTCCATGACTGCTCATATACATTTGTAGTCTAAGAAATAGACTTAATATGTGCCCTTCAAAGTAGACATTGAAAAATGAACACTTTGGAGGGCACTTTTTTATTCAAAAGCAGAACAGAAACATTGACTTGAATACCCTAAGGGGGTATATTATGTATGAATTGTAATGGAGGTGTCCTAATGAGCAATAAACAACATACTACATTGAATATTACCGGTATGACTTGTGCCGCCTGTTCTAACCGTATCGAAAAGCGATTAAACAAAATGGATAATGTTAACGCACAGGTTAATTTAACGACTGAAAAGGCGACAATCGAATATGATTCAAATGACTATGAAATCAATGACTTCGTTTCGACCGTTCAAAAGCTTGGCTATGATGTAGTCATAGATAAAGCTGAATTAGATATAAGTGGCATGACTTGTGCTGCTTGTTCAAATCGTATTGAAAAAGTATTAAATAAAACTACAGGTGTCAAACAAGCATCTGTCAATTTAACGACTGAGCAAGCCACGGTAGCTTACTATCCCGGTCAAATCGATTTAGATACTTTAATAGAACGCATTAGAAAGCTAGGTTATGATGCGCAACCTAAACAAACTGAAGAAGATCAAGCTACGCGCAAACAACGCGCATTGAAACATAAGAGAAACAAATTAATCATCTCAGCGATTCTGGCATTACCGTTACTCATGACAATGTTCGTTCATCTCTTTAATATGCATTTACCAGATATCTTAATGAATCCTTGGTTCCAATTTATACTTGCGACACCTATCCAATTCATCATTGGTTGGCAATTCTATGTTGGCGCTTATAAGAACTTGCGCAACGGTGGCGCTAATATGGATGTGCTTGTCGCATTAGGCACTAGCGCTGCTTACTTTTACAGTATTTATGAAATGATCAAATGGTTAGCTGGTTCGACACATATGCCTCACCTATATTTTGAGACAAGTGCTGTGCTGATCACGTTGATTCTTTTCGGAAAATACTTAGAGGCACGCGCTAAATCGCAAACAACACATGCATTAAGTGAATTACTGAATTTACAGGTAAAAGAGGCACGCCTCATTGATGACAATGGCATCGAACAAATGGTACCTCTGAATCAAGTTAATGTGAATGATATCTTGTTAATTAAACCAGGTGAAAAGATACCGGTTGATGGTCAAATCATCAAAGGTGAAACCGCTATAGATGAGTCAATGTTGACTGGTGAATCCATGCCCGTTGATAAGCATATTGATGATGCAGTGATCGGTTCAACGATAAATACAAATGGTGTAATTACAATTAAAGCCACTAAAGTTGGAAAGGATACTGCCCTTTATAACATTATTAAAGTTGTTGAAGAAGCTCAAAGTTCTAAAGCACCTATTCAACGTTTAGCTGATATCATATCTGGCTATTTCGTGCCAATTGTAATTGCTATCGCATTATTAACTTTTCTCATTTGGATTACCATCGTTCATCCTGGTCAATTTGAGGATGCACTCGTTGCTGCGATATCCGTTTTAGTTATTGCTTGTCCATGCGCGCTTGGATTGGCGACACCAACGTCTATCATGGTTGGTACAGGTCGCGCTGCTGAAAATGGTATTTTATTCAAAGGTGGCGAGTATGTCGAACGCACACATCAAGTTGATACGGTTGTGTTCGATAAAACAGGCACATTGACTCATGGTAAACCAGAAGTTACTTATTTAGATGGGGATGAAGATACACTAGCTTTAGTGGCCTCCGCTGAAAAGAACTCTGAACATCCTTTAGCTACTGCAATTGTTAACTATGCTGAACAACAACATGTGCAATTGGTAGACGTCACTGATTATCAAACATTACCTGGCCACGGTATACAAGCGATAATCGATGGGACTCAGTTACTTGTCGGCAACAAAAAATTGATGCTAGCACATCACATCAACATAGATACGATGAAACAGAAGATGACACATATGGAAGCTGATGGTCAGACCGTAATGTTAATTGCATACGGTGGTGAACTTAAGGGCATGATTGCTGTTGCAGATACAGTTAAACCTTCTGCCAAAAACGCCATCCAACAACTATCAGCTATGCATATTAAAACGGTTATGCTAACTGGTGATAATGAACGAACTGCACGTGCGATTGCCAATGAAGTTGGTATTGACCAAGTCATTGCCGAAGTTCTACCACAAGATAAGGCACAACATATCACGCAATTACAAGAACAGCAGCATAACGTTGCTATGGTAGGTGACGGTATCAATGATGCCCCTGCACTGGTTAAAGCAGATATTGGTATTGCAATGGGAACGGGCACTGAAGTAGCAATAGAAGCTGCAGATATCACCATTCTAGGAGGCGATATTCAGTTAGTACCTAAAGCCATCCACGCGAGTCATAAGACCATTCGCAACATTAAACAAAATTTATTTTGGGCATTTGGATATAACATTGCAGGCATACCTATTGCAGCAATGGGATTACTCGCACCATGGATAGCTGGCGCTGCAATGGCCTTAAGTTCAGTTAGTGTTGTAAGTAACGCTTTACGACTAAGACGAATGAAACTATAATTTTAAAGCATTTCTATTTTATTTCTTTGTTTATTAAAAAGGAGTAAAATATGGGTATATACTATTAAGAACGTCGGAGGTGATCATTATGATTAATAAAGTAATGAATGTTGAAGGCATGAGTTGCGACCACTGCAGAAACGCTGTGGAATCAGCACTAGCTAAATTAAATGGTGTTACTTCAGCTGAAGTAGACTTAGACAAACATCAAGTTCGCGTCGATTATGACGAAGACAGAGTATCAGTTGAACAAATGAAAGAAGCCATTGAAGATCAAGGCTACGATGTAAAATAAGGTCCGGACAAAAGCGCTTAGGATTTAGGCGAATTCGAAAAGTGAGCAAAACTGCTTCTCAAGTTTTGTCGAGCTTTGAGTTTTTCGACAAAAATCCTGCTTTTGGTAGGCCGTCAATAAGGTCCGGACAAAAGCGCTTAGGATTTAAGCTAATTCGAAAAGTGAGCGTTCGTGTTAGCAAAATATAAGGAGTTGAGTCTGGGACATTGAATTTTTAAATAATTCTGTCCCATTCTCAACTCTTTTTTTAATTCACTCTTAATTTAGTCGTCCCTGTATTCATGACATCAATGACTGCATCGAGTGCATCCACAATCAAGTTCTTAACTGCCGCATCAGTATAAAAAGCGATATGCGGTGTTAACCAGATATCTTCTCTAGCAATTAATTCATCTAATAAATCATCATTAATTGCTTTGTCACGATAATCTCCAGGGAATAATCCACGTTCATGCTCATATGTATCTAACGCAGCACCTTTAATGTGTCCGCGATCAATGGCATCTAGCAATGCTCGTGTATCTACAATTGATCCCCTAGCCGCGTTGACAAATACAGCGCCTTTTTTAAATTTAGAAAATAATGCTTCATTAAAAAGATGCGGATTATATTTTGTTGCTGGAATATGAACTGTGACAATATCAGCATCCTGCAATGCGTCTTCTAATGTATCTTTATACGTAACATACTGTGCAACTTGCTCATTTGGAAATGGATCATATGCAACAACACGACTACCATACCCTTTGGCAAAGATTCTTGCTGCAATGGAACCAATACGTCCAGTTCCGATAACCGCAACCGTTAAGTCACTGATTGAACGTGACAAGATTGAAGGTTCTCATCTAAAATCATATGCTTGAAGTTTACGTTGAATGTCATTTTGATTTCTAACAATATTAATTGCTTGTGTCACGGCAAACTCTGCAATGGAACTTGGTGAATAAGACGGAACATTAGATATGATAATGCCGTATTGTGTAGCTAAATTTAAATCATACGTATCAAACCCAGCACTACGTTGCGCAATATGTTTAATCCCGAAACGTTGAAGTTTCGCAAATACTTCTTCAGATATTGGATGTTGTTGAGATAAAGATAACCCATCAAATCCTTGAACACTATCCACATTATCTTCCGTCAATATCTCTTTGTTTAATTCTATTTCAACCTTATGTTGTTCTGCCCATTCTTCAATATAAGGAATATCTTCATCACGTACACTCATCATTTTTATTCTAGTCATTATCTATCATCCTTTCTCATGTTCGTCTTAGTGTTATACGTTATACAAATTAGATAACGATGCGAGTCGATTCGCCGCTTCAGTCAATAAATCATCCTCCAGTGCCAAAGAAATGCGCACATAATGACGCCCATTGTCTCCAAATGGAATACCTGGTGCTACTAGGATGGACTGCTCTTTTAATAAATATTGTTCGAACGATTCACTATCGTAACCCGGTGGCGTTTGAAGCCATGAATAGATACCACCTTTAGAATGCACAAATGGTAAATTTGCTTCTTTTAATCGCTTCTCAAAAGCATCACGACGTCGTTTAAATGTGTCATTTTGTTGATCCAAAAAGGTATCATAATGATTCAACGCATACGTTGCTGCATCTTGAAGGGCACCAAACATACCCGCATTCGTATGTGTCTGATATTTCTTTAGTGCTTGTATCATGTCTTTATTCCCTACCGCAAAGCCTACTCTGAAACCTGACATGTTATATCCTTTTGACAATGAAAAAATTTCAATGGCTACTTCCTTTGCATCTTTAGAAGCAAGTATACTTGGGTTCTTTGCATCAAATCCAAATGCACTATATGCAAAGTCATGAACAATCTTTGTTTGTGTACCTTTAAATCTTTGAATTGCTTCATCAAACACTTCTTTAGTAGCTGTTGATCCTGTAGGATTATTTGGGTAAGTTAAATAAATTAATGACGTATCCGCTAATGTTTGTGCATCTACTTTGCGCCAATCTGGCAAGTAATCTGGTGGGTCCAAATTAAGTGGTACTGGATTGGCATCAGCAAGCAAGACACCAGCAAGATAATCTGTATAACCAGGATCTGGCAATAACACATTCTCTCCAGGATTAACAATACATGTCGGTAATGCCACTAAACCGTTCTTTGTACCATAAAGTATGCACACCTCGTCTTCTTTATCTAACGTGACACCGTATTGGCGTTGATAAAAATTAACAATCGCTTCTTTAAATGATGCTTTACCATGAAAGGCACCATACTTTTGATTCTCTGGAATTCGAACTGCTTCTGCAAAATGATCAACAATACCTTTAGGCGTTTCACCATCCGGTATGCCCACTGCCATATTGATTAACGGCAATGGACCATGTTCAACTTTACGTCCCATTGTCTTACCAAAGTAACTATCTGGAATATGCGCTAGCTTATTTGAAATTGTCATGATTTACCCCCTTACAAAATTAAAAAGCTATATATCACGCTCAAAAGAGAGTGACATATAGCTTAGTTATAACTATGACACTTATCTTTGAGGTATCCCTCTTTGGAATTAGCACAGTACTTTTATCTTTTAAGTCTGTTGCTGAAGTTTCATCGGGCCAAATCCCTTCACTTCTCTGGATAAGTCTATTGAATTAATATTCATTGTATCAGTTCAATAATGATTGTCAATATTTATAATTTTCTGATTCATTTACTTTATGGAGATTATACACCATGATTAATATCTTCAAGCATTGCTTCTGCCGTAATTTTAGCACTCGTTAGAACGATTGGTACACCTGCCCCCGGATGTGTACTTGCACCTGCAAAGTATAAGTCTTTGTAGTCTCTTGAAACATTGGCTGGTCTGTAATAATTACTTTGTGTCAGCGTTGGCATGAGTCCAAATGCTGAACCGAACTTAGCATTGTAGCGTTGCTCAAAATCAAGCGGTGTAAAAACCGTTTCAGATACGATATCTTGACGGACATCTTTAAGTGCTTTAATCGTTTCAAGTTTGTTATAGATGACGTCTTTCGCCTTCTCGACTATCGTGGGGTCATGCCAGTCTATTTGGCCTGTTTTTAATTCAGGGACTGGCATCAATACGTACATACCTGTCTGACCCTCAGGTGCTAATGCTTCATCTTCCACAGATGGGAAGTAAAGGTATAATGATGGATCATCTGGCATCTTTCCACCAAAGATATCATCAATATTACCTCTAAAATCTTTAGCGAATACCACGTTATGGACATGCAATTTATCACGTAATTGACGATTAATACCTGCATAAATTAAAAATGCTGAACATGAATAATCCATGTTATCCACCTTTTCAGGAGAATAGTGCTTTAATGGTGCGTGCTGAGGCATGAGATGTTGTGCCACATATGGGAAGTCGGCTGTACATAGTACTTTGTCGAAACGTCGAATATCACCATTAACACGTAAGCCATCTGCACGCTTAAATTTAGGATCAATGATGATCTCTTGCACGTCTGCATTGAGTTCAACATTGACACCATAGTCTTGACCAAGCTGTAATAAGCCTTGGGCTAAGCCATACATGCCACCTTTGATATAATGGACGCCATGAACCATCTCAATCATAGGTATAATAGAGTAAATTGATGGACCTTGTTTCGGATCAATACCGATATATAATGTCTGAAATGCAAGTAGCTTGCGTATTTTTTCATTAGATACATAATTATCTATTAATTGATTCGCATTGTTAAACGTCTTCAGTTTAAGTCCACGATATAACGTTAATGGATTATAAAATTCGCTTGGCTTACGGAACGTGCGCTCAAGGAAATATTTACGCGCTACCTCATAACGTTTATATATATCCGTTAAAAACTGCATAAACCCTTGCGTTGAACCTGGCTCTATCTCTTCTAGCGTCTGGCTTAGTTGTGCCAAATCCGTCGATACACTTACTTTATCTTTATCTGAGAAATAAATATCAAAAATATGTGTGAGTGGTTTCATATCGACATAATCTTCGAAACGTTTGCCACATTCTTCAAATACTGCTTTATAAACATCTGGAACCATCACTATGGTCGGTCCCATATCGAAGGTAAAACCATCCTTCTTAAATTGACTCATACGGCCACCGACTTGTTCATTCTTTTCAAAAATGGTTACTTGATGACCTTGCGCGGCCAATCGTGCGGCAGCTGCTAAACCGGTAACACCAGCACCTACTACTGCTATGTTCATACATCTCACCTAATCTTTATATTTTTTCTTTAAGTTGCGGTAGATTTTATGTTTTTTCCATTTAGAAACATATGCGCGTTCTTTCAATGAATATGATGATTTACGTACCTCAGTTAGTATACCGCGATAGACTTGAGCTGCTAACTCAATAATCATACGAGATTCTTCATTATAAACATCGAGATGATTCAATACCATATCGTAGTTATTATCCGCTAGTGTCGCATAGAATTCCCAAATTTTGATGTAATTGTCAGAGGGTTGATCGCGTTCCATTTCATCTGCAATTGAAACATTAAACTCATTTAAGCGTGCTTTACTAAAGTAAATACGCCCGTTTCGATAATCTTCGCCAACATCACGTAGTATATTCGTTAGTTGAAGCGCCTCACCTAATTGCTTACCATACGCATAAGCTTCGTCTGATGACGGTGGCGTTGCCAAAATAGGAATCAGTAATACGCCAACTGTTCCTGCTACCCCATAACAATAATCGAGTAGACCACGATCTGTTTCAAACATCTCGAAGTGTTGATCGGCTTCTACGGTGTCAATTAAGTCATAGAGGGCTTGGTAATTCATTTGGAAATGTGTCGCTGCATCAGCAAAAGCCGTCATAATGCGTGCATCACTTTCAAATGTCGTTATTGTTTGATGTGCAATAGATTCAACATCACGATGAATCTTATGTAAATAATCCACGTCTTGATGTACATCGATACTATCATCAACGATTCTGCAAACAGCATAAATTGCCCATATTGCGCGTCGCTGTTGCTCAGGTAACATATCAAAAGCATATGAGAAACTCTTAGAGTAATCTTTCATAATTTGATGACAATATTGATAATTTTCTTCTAATGTGCTCATGGAGAACCCCCTGCTAAATATTATTTAATATTAAATCGTCGTCCTTTCCATTTTACCTGTTTTGTGTAATGGATGTGACGAAATGAATTGATAAAAATTAAAATAAACACTAAAAATAATATCGGATGACAAATCAAGACTAAAAGCGAAAAATTACCTACTCTACGATGTAAACGGCTGAATTGTAGTGTATACAAACCATAAGATAGTAGCGCTCGTCTAAATGACAATCCATGTTTAAATAAACTGAGTATTAATGCACTGAATGAGGTGATACTACCTATCATCCATAACATGATTAACATCATAATATGTGGTTGTGTTGACGATGCACCTACCGCCAAGTGCTTCGTCCATCCTTCTATGAGCGTTTGAACGCCTGATTCATACATTCTAAAATTAACGTAGCCCTGACCTTCAACTTGAGTCACTGGCAACTGACAACGTTGAAACGCTTTGCCTAAAGCAAATCCTTCAATGATTTGTGACGCAGCATTTTTATGGCCTTGTGTCTTAATATAATCCGCTTTGTTCATGACGGTTACCGGGCCAAATGCTAATGCATCACCCTTTGCTTTAGCTAAAGTTGAAAATGTATTTGTACCTACAATTGTCATTAGATTAAACACTGCCGATAAGTGTTCATAAGGTTTCCGCACACTATGATACGGTTGAATACTTAGTAAACCACGATAATGTTGTTGTGCATAAGTCTGAATCATTGCTTCTAATGCATCATCATTTTGAAATGTTACATCTGCATCCATAAATACAATGATGTCTGATGTTGTGTGGGCAACACCTTGATAACATGCATATGACTTACCAACCCATGTAGGCTCATGGCTATCATATGTCACATTATACACGTTTGCGCCCATTTTTCGCGCAATTTCAGCAGTGCTATCATTTGAATCATCATCCATGACGATACATTCAACTTGTAGTGACTGTTGTGACAAACTATGTAATAACTTTGGCAATCTTTTTGCTTCATTACGCGCTGGAATGATTACACTTATGCTTTGTCTACAGTCCCCTACACGTGTCTTATCAAATGACAATAGATGCCGGCGATTATACATTAAATAACCACTGACTAACGATAAACCTATACTTCCATGAAGCAGTGACGCTAATTTTGTCATACTTGTATTACCTCTAATCCTCTGAGTCATTCGTAAGCGCATGTTCAAGTGCATTAATTTTATCCGCGACTTGTTGACCGCTTAACGTCACCATCGGCATCCCACCACCAGGATTAACGGATCCTCCAACAAAGAATAAATTATCAAAGTATTGACTTTGTTTAGGAAACTTAAATCCTTTATTTTTCTTCTTATCTGCCACTACCCCATAAATGGCACCTTTATTCGAGTGATAGGTTTGTTCAATATCATGCGGTGTCCAAATATCTTCATATACAATATGTTGACGTAAATCTGTAAGCCCCATACGCTCTAATTTATCCAAGACACATGCTCGAAATTCATTATATTGTTCTTCAGTGAATGGTTGCTCTTGAATGTACGGAATATGTGGTAACACTTTTAAATTTTCATACCCTTTTGGCGCTTGCGCCGGATCGGATTTATTCGAGTTTACTAAATAAATGGTTGGGTCTTGTGGTAAGACTTTGTCATGGAACACTTCTCGATAATTACGCTTTGAATCATTAGAGAAAAGGAAATTATGATGGGCCAATTGAGGATAGGTTTTGTCTACACCTAAATGCATAACATATCCGGACGCTGCGGGCTCATAAACCTTCTCTAATTGCGCTAATTGCTTATTTGAAAAGTGTAGTAAGTCACGATAAGTTGGTATGACTTCTCTATTAGAAACGATGTAATCAGCACTTACATGTGAACCATCATCTAATCTAACGCCTGTAACATGATTAAAATACGTATCAATACTACGTACATCTTTGCCAGTATGAATTGTCACACCTTCTTCAACAGCTAAGCGCTCCAATGCACGCGCAAGGTGGTGAATGCCACCATTGACATACCATAACCCTTGTTCATATTGCATATGGATTAACATTGTTAACACGGCTGGTGCGTCATAAGATGAAGAACCAACATACTTAATGAAATAACCTAGCATATCTCTTAACTCTGGCTTTTCGACGTAACGATTGATGGCTTGTTGCATTGTTGAGAAGTAATCCACACCTTTGACTGAACGCAATGGACCTTGATATCTGATAATTTCCGAAATCGTATCAAGCCCAAGTGCGAAATAACCTTCTTCAGTGAAACGATGAATATGCGCTGCATAATCCATAAATTGGTGCAATTGTTTGATATCCTCATCCGTGAGTTGACTGTTGTTGAGGCCCATTTGTTCTAAATCTTCATATAAATCTATAACTTTACCATTTGTAAAGAAACTACGCCATTGCAAAGGTAAGCGTTCAATCGTAACGTAATCTTTCATTTGTTTCTTACTATAGCTGAATAATCTTTCAAATATCCATGGCATCGTTAAAATAGATGGACCCAAGTCAAAACCAAATCCGTCTGCTTCAAGTCGATTGACTTTACCACCGATGTGATCATTTTGCTCGTAAAGTGTGACATTAAAGCCACTTTGTGCAAGACGAATCGCAGCTGATATACCGCCTAATCCACCGCCAATAATGATAATATTTTTATGTGACAAGTCTATTCACTCCGTTTCACTCTGCGTTGATAGTACAATTCTAATCTTGGACGATTATAACGTTGCGTCAGTATAATCGGTAAATTAGCGCAAATAACATAACTCATATTGATAAATTGTATATATTTAGGCGCTTTTACAAAAATAATCACTGGTATCATTGATAACCAATGCACAAGCTCTGCCCGACGCATTTCTACAATCATTATATGTATGTCTTCTAATTTAAAAGAAGCTAGTCTCTTTTTATTATAAATATGATGATTGAATCTAGCACCTTCTGGAATGAAGCGTTTCCACTTATTAATACGCAATAGTGTATTCCATAAAGCGCCATTCTTTTCCCACGACCATATTGTAAAAACCTTGTCATATTTCACAAATAAGGATGACGGGCATCGTAACATCAAATAAGATATTGATAATTGTGTGGTTGTCCAGAACACACTATGTATTAAGCCTAATTTCAATACTTTCCATAATGACATAACATTCAACACTTTCGACATAATAATTGTTCTAATATCTTCCCTATAAACCTCATCGGTAAACGTTATGCTACAGTGTCTATTAAAAAATCAAAACCACCCGTGTGAACGGGTGGTTTGTTCTACGGCTATAAGCCTTCCTTACTGGCCAGCCCTAAAAGGGCGCTGACAGGTCAGCCAACTGCACTACTTTCCCAGCACCCCTAAAGGGGTACTATTGTGTTCGTCTT
>NZ_JAESMI010000141.1:0-1333 GCF_017893095.1 Staphylococcus sp. GDX8P80P
AAGAACGCTCTCCTACCATTGTCCTACGGACAATCCACAGCTTCGGTAATATGTTTAGCCCCGGTACATTTTCGGCGCAGTGTCACTCGACTAGTGAGCTATTACGCACTCTTTAAATGATGGCTGCTTCTAAGCCAACATCCTAGTTGTCTGGGCAACGCCACATCCTTTTCCACTTAACATATATTTTGGGACCTTAGCTGGTGGTCTGGGCTGTTTCCCTTTCGAACACGGACCTTATCACCCATGTTCTGACTCCCAAGTTAAATTAATTGGCATTCGGAGTTTGTCTGAATTCGGTAACCCGAGAGGGGCCCCTCGTCCAAACAGTGCTCTACCTCCAATAATCATCACTTGAGGCTAGCCCTAAAGCTATTTCGGAGAGAACCAGCTATCTCCAAGTTCGATTGGAATTTCTCCGCTACCCACAGTTCATCCGCTCACTTTTCAACGTAAGTCGGTTCGGTCCTCCATTCAGTGTTACCTGAACTTCAACCTGACCATGGGTAGATCACCTGGTTTCGGGTCTACGACCAAATACTCAACGCCCTATTCAGACTCGCTTTCGCTACGGCTCCACATTTCCTGCTTAACCTTGCATCAGATCGTAACTCGCCGGTTCATTCTACAAAAGGCACGCCATCACCCATTAACGGGCTCTGACTACTTGTAAGCACACGGTTTCAAGTTCTCTTTCACTCCCCTTCCGGGGTACTTTTCACCTTTCCCTCACGGTACTGGTTCACTATCGGTCACTAGAGAGTATTTAGCCTTAGGAGATGGTCCTCCCAGATTCCGACGGAATTTCACGTGCTCCGTCGTACTCAGGATCCACTCAAGAGAGAATATATTTTCAACTACAGGATTATTACCTTCTTTGATTCAACTTTCCAGATGATTCGTCTAATATATTCCTTTGTAACTCCGTATAGAGTGTCCTACAACCCCAATAAGCAAGCTTATTGGTTTGGGCTCTTCCCGTTTCGCTCGCCGCTACTCAGGGAATCGATTTTTCTTTCTCTTCCTCCGGGTACTAAGATGTTTCAGTTCTCCGGGTCTGCCTTCTGACAAGCTATGAATTCACTTGTCGATAACACGACATAACTCGTGCTGGGTTCCCCCATTCGGAAATCTCTGGATCAACGCTTACTTACAGCTACCCAAAGCATATCGTCGTTAGTAACGTCCTTCGTCGGCTTCTAGTGCCAAGGCATCCACCGTGCGCCCTTAATAACTTAATCTATGTTTCCACCATATTAGAACGTAGTTCTAAACTTAAGAAACCTGTTATTAATCTTGTGAGTGTTCTTTCGAACACTAGCGATTATATTTT
>NZ_JAESMI010000142.1:0-14991 GCF_017893095.1 Staphylococcus sp. GDX8P80P
ACATCAACAAGCGTGAGTGATTCAACAAGTGCAAGCACATCATTGAGTGCGTCAACATCAACAAGTGTGAGTGACTCAACAAGCACAAGTACATCAGATAGTGCATCAACGTCAACAAGCATGAGTGATTCAACAAGTATGAGCACATCATTAAGTGGATCAACATCAACAAGTGTGAGTGACTCAACAAGTGCAAGCACGTCATTAAGTGGATCAACATCAACAAGCGTGAGTGATTCAACAAGCACGAGCACATCAGATAGTGCATCAACATCAACGAGCGTGAGTGACTCAACAAGCACAAGCACATCAGATAGTACATCTACGTCAGCAAGTACGTCAGAAAGTAGAAGTGCTTCACACTCAATGAGTGGAACAGATTCAAATAGTACTTCAAGCTCAGACAGCAGTTCACATTCACATTCAATCAGTAATTCTGATTCTAATACGACGTCAGATAGTGCATCAGCATCAACAAGTATTAGTGATTCAAGTAGCACAAGCACATCAGATAGTAATGCTTCACATTCATTCAGCACATCACATTCTGTAAGTGAATCAAATTCTATGAGTACTTCTCACTCACAATTTGATTCAATATCAACTTCAGAAAGTATGAGTGGAACAGATTCAACAAGCTTGAGCACGTCACTAAGTCACTCAGCATCAACTTCAAACAGTACGTCAATGACTACTTCTGAATCTCAAAGTAATAATGATTCACAAATGCATAGCAATTCACTTCATCATGATGCTAAAGATGAATTGCCTGATACTGGAGATAGTGACTCTAATTCAACAGGACTTGTATCAGCTGTTGCAGCAATGTTAGCGGGATTAGGATTATTTGGTAAATCTCGTAAAAATAAAAAAGATAAAAAGAATAAAGGATCAGAACAATAAACTACTTCATGTGGGAGATAGATTTATAAAATAATCACTTTTCTATAAATTGGTTGTCTATCCTTAAAAAAAGAGGCTAAAGTATAATTATTGGTTGGAATAATGTATGTATAAACCAAACTAATTAATATCTTTAGCCTCTTTGATATAATGTAAAAAACTTTATTTTTAAAATTTTAGGTGAAATTATGATTAAGAAACATGAATATAAGATTTTATACAAGAGGATTTTATTTACCTGTTTCATTTTAATTGTTTACATTTTTGGAAGTAATATTTCAATAGTGGGTTCGGAAGGTATTTATGATAACAAAGATACATTTTTCAAATTAGCAGTTTCAAATGTAGGTGGGGATCTTCATACATTAAATGTATTCTCATTAGGTCTTGGACCTTGGTTAACATCACTAGTTATCATTATGTTATTAAATTATCGTAATTTGGATCAAGCAACGAAACAAACACGTTCTGAAAAGCATTATAAGGAAAGAATTATAACAATAGTGTTTGCAATATTTCAAAGTTATTTTGTAATCAGTACGTATATTCATAATAACTTTATTAAAGATTCAAACATCATTTTATTCATGCTAATTCTTGTTGCGGGGACAATGTTATTGGTTTGGTTAGCAGATCAAAATATTACATACGGTATTTGTGGTCCAATGCCAATTGTATTAACAAGTTTAATCAAATCATTATTTAATAACCAACACTTTTTTAAGTTAAGTGTAAGTGTCTTATTACTTATATTAGTAATTGTGACATTAGTCATAGCATTACTCATTCTATTATTTATTGAGTTATCGGAATATCGACTCAATTACAAAGACATCATGAATAACTCTACGAATAAGACACCAACATATTTAGCATGGAAATTAAATCCGGCTGGAAGTATTTCAATTATGATTAGTTTATCAGTATACGTACTGTTAAATAATATGATTAATTTAATAGCTACATTGCTCGGGTCAAACGCAAATTTCGAATTTTTAAGTTTTGCTAATCCGATAGGTATTATGTTTTATATTGTGTTACAAATCGTACTGAGTTACTTGTTGTCACGATTTTTGATTAATACTAAGAAAAAGGCGGATGAATTTCTAAAGAATGGGAATTATTTTGATTCTATACGTCCGGGTCGTGAGACAGAGAGGTATTTAAATAGTAAAGCTAGAAGAGTATGTTGGACTGGTGCCATATTGGTGGCATTGATTCTGGCAGTGCCATTATATTCAACATTGTTGGTGCCTAATCTATCAACAGAAATTTACTTTTCAATGCAACTGATTATCTTAGTGTACATCAGTATTAATATTGGTGAGACGATTCGCACGTACTTATACTTTGACCGTTACAAGCAAATCTTGAATAAATATTGGTAGGTGATAGTTGTGAAACAGTTTATACCTACATGGTATGATTCGAACAATTGGTGGGATAGCGCTGTTGTGCCCTTTTATATAAAAAGAAAAACTACTGAATTTGATGACATGGTAAGTTTAATGTCGATGCATCATAAAAACAATGAACCATTCAATACAATTATCTTGAATTATAATCCCCTGTTGCGATTATTTTTACATCGTCATGAGCTTTATGAAATGAATTATTGGTCTCTTTTTGATGAGATACAAGGTGCAACGCATGGCACTCCTGTAGCAATTGATTATAGAGAATTATCTTGGCCAGAAGACACTGAATTTATTTATACGCCATTTCAAGTCATGGCCATTAAAAATGATAATCAATTTTCTAAGATGATTTTTAGTCAAGAAGGCTATTTAATTTGCATTGAGGATTATGAACACAAAACACTAAGCCGTAAATTGATATTTGATGATAGAGGGTTTGTGTCATCGATTGAAATTTATCATGATGGACAGTCACCAATGAAACGATATTACTTAGATGTTAAAGGTCAGCTCATTATGACTCAAGATTTTTTGACTGAAAAAATTACAATCCAACCAGAATTCTATGACCTTTTTCAGAAGAAGTCATATAGAAATATGGATGAACTTATTTTTGAAAAAATTCAACAATACAATATTTCAACATTAGCGGATGACGATAAAGTGATTATTGCTGCAGATAAAAGACACAATTATGTATTAACAGATACATTTAAACCTGAGAATATGTGTTTCTCATTATTCAGACAGAGAAATGCATACATCGATGCGACGTTATTAGAAATTATTGGAAAAGCGAATCAATGTATAGTTGATACACAAGTAAATGCGACTAAATTAAATCAATTCATAACTCAGAATCCTGAGTACCAGCCATTCAAAATTATGCGAGTAACGCCGTTTGATGCACAAATGATACCTAATATAAGTAGTCAATTGTATGAAACGAATATTGGCGTTTGGATAGATTCACTTAGTGAAGAAGACTTAAAAACGGTTATTAATCAATTGAGTCAATACGTCTCTCAACATGAACAAACCATAATTCATCTGTTAACGCGATTAAATGAGAACGATATACCGCAATGGTTAAGAGATGAAATAGATCAATTAAATTCATCGTTAAATGTTGAGGAAGAAGAATTCTCTCCAGAAGTTCAAGATATTTTACAAACGGAACTTGAAGAAGATGAAATAGAAAAGGTTAAGTTAGTTTATGTGCCTTTTGAAGAAGATTTAATGAAGGAAATGTCGCAATTAAGAGTAATTGTAGATTTAAACCAAGAGCCTGATTTATATTTACAAATTTCAAGTATTAGTGCAGGCGTTCCACAAATCAATAGGCGAGAGACGGATTATGTAGATGATAAGTTAAATGGCTTAATTATCGATAATATCCAACAATTAAGTGTAGCGCTAAATTATTTTATAGACAATCTGAAGAATTGGAATTATTCGTTTGCGCATTCTATTAAATTAAGTGATGAATTCAGTTCAGAAAAGATAATCCAAAGATTAAATAGTGTGATTGAAGGTGAAATTCATGGCACGTAAATTCAGAATCTTACAAGTAGGTGGGAAAGATTTAGAACCATTATTTGACAGTAAAAAGGGTGTTGAATGGGATTATTTAGATGATGCATTATTTACGTTTGATAGTGGTTATATTGAAGCGGTAAAAAGCATTATAAAAGCATTTGGTAACTTTGATTTAGTATTTGTACAAAGTGCTTACTCACCTGAATTAATGGATTTATTACGAGTCGTCGCTACACCTCACAATACGGTCATCGATGCACAAATGTGGTCTCCGAATTATGATGCTGAACCATTAATCCAACACAAATTTGTAAAGAAACTTAATTATCAAACTGAGGAAGATCTACACCATCAATTGTTAGCTGTGACATTTCCTGGGCAATATGGCGATAGAGTATCACCAATTAAGACAACTGTTAACCCACCTTTTCAAGGAACGTATAAATATGAGGGGAACAAGTCACTCGTGTTAGAAGGTGATTTCGGTACATCATTCAAACCTATTGTTACGTGGACACAAAGTTTAGTAAGTGATAAAGATAAGGTTAACGATCTTTGGCCGGAGTATTCACTTGAAGGAGATGTCGAAATCGAGTACACATTTAGATTATCTCCGTTTGGATCAACGGAATATCCAGATACAACATTACGTTTTGAGCATAAAGATTTAAATCAACCTATTCAATTACCATTAAGGACGACTCAAATGAATGTCAGCGTATCTCTTAAAGCAAAAGGAAAGGGTAAATTACGTATTGGTGCCATTCATAAACGTTGGTCACGACTAGAAATGGGACAATTTATTATGGGTGGACAGCGTTTTACTGATGAGAAACGAGATGAGTTTATACATTATTTCAATCCAGGTGATATGAAGCCTCCGCTCAATGTGTATTTTAGTGGTTATCGTCCTGCTGAAGGATTTGAAGGCTATTTCATGATGAATAAGATGAATGCGCCGTTTATCTTAATTGGTGACCCTCGTCTTGAAGGTGGTTCATTTTATCTTGGATCCGAAACTTTTGAACAAGGGATTATCAATGTGATTCAAAATGCCTTAGACTTTTTAGGTTTCAAGCATGATGAACTTATACTATCAGGGTTATCTATGGGATCATTTGGTGCCTTGTACTATGCAGCTCAATTAGAACCAGCTGCGGTTGTAGTAGGGAAACCGTTATTAAATATTGGGACTATAGCAGATAATATGAAATTGTTACGTCCAAATGAATTTGGCACTGCTAATGATGTGTTGTTGGCGAATACAGGTGGTATTTCCACTTCAGATGTTCAACATTTAGATTCACGTTTTTGGGAAAAATTAAAAAACAGTAATCTAACAAATACAATATTTGCAATTGCATATATGTACAATGATGATTATGATGCTACGGCATTTCAAAATTTATCACTAGTATTGAGTCAACAAGGTTCACATGTTATGAGTCGTGGTGTACCGGGTCGACACAATGATGATTCACCTACAATAACAAGTTGGTTTGTCAACTTTTATAACATTATATTAAAAGATCAATTCGGGAGAGATAGCGATGTCAGCATTAAATAGTTATACATTAACGTGGCGTCATATAAATACTACAACCTTTATGTATGGTACGAAATTACGCATTGAGGATGATGGAACATACTTTAACAATCCATTGATGCCATCAGGGACTGTTATACATGATTGGCGTATGTTAACAACTTTTAGTGAACATAAATACGCGCCATCGCTCCCTATTTTGAAAAAGAAACAACAATATAAAGTGATTTTAAATTACAATGTCGAGCCTCTAGGGAGTGTGTATATAAAGATTACATTTTATCGTAAAAATGACACGGAACATTCCAATTTAATCATTCAAAATAGTGATGCAGAATTCGAATTTCCTGAAGAGGCTTATGCTTATAAAATTGAATTAATAAATGCTGGCTTGTCGGAACTTTTTTTCAAAAATATTATTATTCAAGAGTTAGATACAGATGAATCTGAAACACACTCTATCGTTGAAAGTAAAGTTAATTTAGATGTATTAAATCGAGTCATATTTGGCGAAAGTGTTTATGTGCGAGGTGATCAAAATGGCTAATCAAGTTAGTAATGTGATTAACTCGATGCGTTTGAAAAGATTACAGAAGCAGTTAGTGGCAGTAAATCGATTAAGTGATCAAATGCGAAACTGTTCAGATGAAGCATTACAAGCTAAAACAGCTGACTTTAAACAACGTTTAGAGAAACGGGAAACAACGCTGGATAAACTGTTGCCGGAAGCTTATGCAACGATTCGTGAAGCATCGAAACGTGTACTAGGTATGTATCCGAAAGATGTTCAAGTGATGGGCGCCATCGTGATGCATCAAGGTAATATAGCAGAAATGCAAACCGGTGAAGGTAAGACGTTAACAGCGACAATGCCCCTTTATTTAAACGCACTTACAGGAAAAAGCGCATTTCTAATTACTACGAATGATTATCTGGCGAATCGTGATTTTCAAGAAATGCGACCTTTATATGAATGGTTAGGCTTAACAGCGTCACTTGGCTTTGTGGATATTCCAGATTATGAATATGCCGAAAATGAGAAGCAAATGTTATATAACCATGACATCATTTATACAACAAATGGTCGCTTAGGATTTGATTATTTATTTGATAATTTAGCAGACCATATTAATGCTAAATATTTACCTGAATTGAACTTTGCGATTATTGATGAAGTTGATTCAATTATATTGGATGCTGCGCAAACACCACTGGTTATTTCTGGTGCTCCACGTGTGCAATCCAATTTATTCCATATTATTGAGATGTTTGTTGAAACGTTAGTTGAAGATGAACACTTTAAATTAAATGTGAATAAAAAAGAAGTATGGCTTACGGATGAAGGTATTGATGTAGCCAATCATTATTTTAAAGTGAATAATATCTACCTACCACAATATTTTGATTTGGTACGTGTCATTAACTTATCATTACGCGCGAAGTATCTGTTCAAAGACAATTTAGATTATTTTATTTATAATGGCGAAGTTGTACTTATAGACCGAATTACAGGGCGAATGTTGCCGGGTACCAAACTACAATCTGGTTTGCATCAAGCGATTGAAGCTAAAGAAGGTGTTGAACTATCACAAGATTTAAGTGTAATGGCGACAATTACCTTCCAAAATTTGTTCAAATTATTTAATGGTTTTTCAGGGATGACCGGAACCGGTAAGTTGGGAGAAAAGGAATTCTTTGATTTGTATTCTAAGTTAGTAGTTGAAATTCCAACCAATCATCCGATTATTCGTAATGATAAAGAAGATCGAGTATATGCGAAATCAGATGAAAAGAATAAAGCGATACTTGAGAAAGTAAAAGAAATTCATGCCACTAAACAACCAGTACTCTTAATAACAAGAACTGCAGAAGCGGCTGAATATTTTTCAACCCAATTATTTAAAGACAATATCCCTAATAACTTATTAATTGCACAGAATGTTGCTAAAGAAGCACAAATGATTGCTGAGGCAGGACAACTGGGTGCTGTTACAGTTTCAACTAGTATGGCTGGTCGTGGTACAGACATTAAGCTTGGCTCTGGAGTCTATGAGCTCGGAGGACTTGCAGTCATAATCAATGAACATATGGAGAATAGCAGGGTTGACCGACAATTGCGTGGACGTTCAGGTCGTCAAGGTGACCCAGGTGTTTCACAGATTTATGTATCATTAGATGATTATATTGTTAAACGTTGGAGTAACTCTAAACTAGCTGAAAATGAAAAACTAAAAGACGTTGATCCAGACAAACTACAAGATAGTCCTTTTTTCAGAAGAAGAGTAAGAGGGATTGTCTCTAAAGCACAGCGTGTATCTGAAGAAACCTCAATGATGGCGCGTGAAATGGCTAATGAATTCGAAAAAAGTATCGGCATTCAACGTGATCGTGTGTATGAAGAACGCAATCGTATTCTTGAAACGTCAGACTTCAGTGCATTTGACTTTGATTCACTAGCGCGTGATGTCTTTGACTATGATTTGAGAACAAAGCATATTCATAATAAAGATGACATCATCAATTATATTTATGAGCAGTTGAGCTTTAGTTTCAAAGATGACACTATTAGCCAACAGATTCAAACACGTGAACAAACCATTGATTATCTAGTGCAACAATTTAACAAACAATTAAAAGAGAATATGAAAATTGCAAATAACGATTATTTTAAATTACGATTTCTTCAAAAAGCAATATTGAAAGCTATAGATGTAGAATGGATAAATCAAGTTGATCAACTTCAACAACTTAAAGCGAGTGTTAATAATCGACAAAATGGTCAACGTAATGCAATATTCGAATATCATAAAGTGGCTTTAGAAACATATGAAATGATGCTGATAAATATTAAACGGGCAACGATTCGTAATTTATGTTTAAGTATTCTAACGTTTGATAAAGATCAAGATTTAGTAGTACATTTTCCTTAAAATGAGGTGTTCATAGATGACAGTATATAATATTAATTTTGGCATTGGGTGGGCGAGCAGTGGTGTAGAATATGCTCAAGCTTATCGTGCCAAATTATTAAGAGAGGTAAATCAACCAGCTAAATTTATCTTTCTAGACTTTATTTCCGCAGAGAACATTCAAACGTTAACTGACAATATCGGGTTTAAAGATGATGAAGTGATATGGCTATATCAATATTTCAGTGATATACCTATCGTACCAACAACGTATACGGTTGATGACTTGAAAAAGGATTTAGGTAATCCTGTCACTGCTCAAACGATTACTGGTAAAACTATGCGCTTATACATCGGGAATGATAAATCCTATGTAAGCTGTTATTTAAAGAATGAAGATGATAATATTGTCGATCGTGCAGAATTTGTCGTTAACGGTATGTTAGTTCGGAAAGATTACTATAGCTATGTAAGAACTTTCTCGGAATATTATGCACCACATGAAAATCGTGCCAAATTATATAAGAGACAGTTTTACAATGAGGATGGCTCAATTACCTATAAAGAATATATAGACGGAGAATCGAGTGTCTATGTATTTGATGATGCTCGCTTATATAGTAAACAGGAATTTGTAGCTTATTTTATGAAAAAGTTGCATCTGACTGAACAAGATATCGTTATTATTGATAGATCGACTGAAGTTGGTCAAAGTATATTAGAACATAAAGGATCAAGTAAAGTCGGTATTGTTGTACATGCGGAACATTATAGCGAAAATGCTACAAATGATAGCTATATTTTGTGGAATAACTATTACGAATATGTATTTGCACAAGCACCATATATCGATTTTTATATCACTGCGACGGATTTACAAAATCAAGTTTTATCCGAGCAATTCCAAACATATACGTCACATCAACCTCGTGTTAGAACTATCCCAGTGGGTAGTCTACATCAATTAAGTTATCCCAAAGGGGAAAGAAAGCGATATTCTATGCTTACGGCTTCTAGGTTAGCTAGTGAAAAACATGTAGATTGGATAGTGAAAGCTGTAATTAAAGCTAAAAAGAAAGTGCCGCAATTAACATTTGATATATATGGTCATGGTAATGAAAGAACAAAAATTGAAGAGATTATTAAAGAAAATCATGCACAAGATTATATTCAACTTAAAGGTCATAAGAAGTTAGATGAAATCTATGCGAACTATGATTTATTTGTATCGGCTTCAACAAGTGAAGGTTTCGGTTTGACCTTGATGGAAGCCGTAGGTTCTGGACTAGGTATGATAGGTTTCGAGGTAAATTACGGTAATCCAACATTTATTAGTCACGGTGAGAATGGATATCTCATACCAATCGATAAAGATAACCAAGATGTCGAAGTCATTACAAATCATATGGCTGAAAAAATTGTTCAGTATTTTAATGCAGGGCCTAAGCATTCGCATGAGAAATCGTATAAAATTGCAGAACCGTTTAAAACTGAGCATATTACGCAAAAGTGGCAAAATCTAATTGATGAGGTGCTATATGATTAATTTATTTGAAATATTTGATGAAGCATCACAAAAACTTCAACAATCACTTCAATTTGCAGGATTTAAACATGAGACCATTGTAATGGATGATGACGGTTTTTTACCCGACAACGTCATGACGCCGTATCAATTTTTTGCAAATTATAAACGCAATGATGATGACAAATCTGCATTTTTTAATGAGGTTCAAGTGCCGCCATTATGGGAAATTAAAGGCAATCATAATCATGCAGAAATTATAGATAATGGCAATGTAAGAGGGCGAATATTTTATCGTGAACATTTTAAAAATCGAATTGTGAGTTTTGTGGAGTGGTTTGATACAAAGGACCGTTTGCGTTCGGTCGATTTTTATAACAAAGATGGATTTAAATTTGCGGAAACGGTATATGATTTAAATAAAAAGCCCATCTTGAAAACTTATGTCGACCGTCAAGGGAAAGAAGTATTATATGAGAACTTTGTCACAAAAGATATTATATTAGATTGGCAAGGTCAATCGCATTTCTTTGCATCAAAACAAGACTTTATTAGCTTCTATTTAGACCAAATAGATGTTGATACTTCAACTATCTTCATTAATTCATTAGCAACACCATTCTTTGTGCTATATCAATCGAATTATATGTCGAAGGCAGTGTTATTCTGGCAAGAACAAAGTCATGGTAATGTCCCGGGAAATATGAAGTTATTGTTAGATAAAGAGATGCTAAATTCAAAAGTAATTATTCCAGATAGTAAGGAATTTGAAGACATTGCATCAAATATTGAGGCGCAGTATCGTCCTTTCATCAGTCAATTGGGCTACTTATACGATTATCAGAAGACTAATAAATATAAGAAGCAAGTACTTAATTTAACAAATTCTGATGATCTTCCAAATTTAGAAGAAATCATTCGACAGTGTGAAGATTATGAATTTCACATTGGTGCTATTACCGAAATGTCAGCTAAATTAATAGACTTGGGTAAATATGACAATGTTAAACTTTATCCAACCATTACCCAAGAGAAGATTGATCAATTATTCCAAACATGCGATGTTTATTTAGATATCAATAAAGGTGGAGAAATCGTCAATGCTATTGAACGTGCAATGCTCCATAATCAATTAATTTTAGCTTATGATGAAACTGCGCATCGTCGTTCATTTATTGCTAAAAAGAATATTACAAAGCAAGACGACCCTCAACAGTTAATTGATATATTGAATGAAATCGCTAAGGATACAAGTATATTTAAAGAGCGAGTTATTGCACAACAAAAACAAAATAATCGTATCGATGAAACTACGTTTAGAAATGTCATTACGAATGCGTTAAATCATTAAATAATTATTATAAAGCTTTTGAGATGAATGAAGACTTACAAAAAGTCGATTCGTTACTCAAAAGCTTTTTTTATGATCTGTAAGAGCGGTCTTAGATAGATGATTACTCACTTAAGTTGTTGCGCGTTCCTGGGGGTGCCGTCTCTAAAGTAGTTCTTAGATTTTAATCATTAGAACGACTTACGTAAGTGTGTGAACACTGATGTCATCGATGTAATTTTAATTTGAAATATTTTACAAGAAAGTATATCTAGTTTTAACAAACAAATGATTTATATAAACAATTTACGCTCAGCTGTTTTTAATAGTTATTATAGTTCCATCTGAGTCAGATTTTATATTTAAATTTAAAGAGAATCTTTCGCAAATATCTTTAATAATAGTTAACCCTTTAGATTTATAAGACATATTATTAAAGCCAATGCCATTATCCTGAATAGTAATATAATCCTCATTTAGATAAATGGTAATACGCGATGAATCAGAATGTTTATAAACATTAGAAATAATGTTATCGAATAAGCGCTCATACCATAATTGGTCACCGAGCCAATAAATACGGTCACCTTCCACATTTAGAATGGTTAGAATGTTCTTTGAATTTAAGAGATAATGCCATTTATCAAGCGTTGTGTTTATACATGCTTGAATATCAACTTGGTGGTTAAACGTATAAAATTTAGAAATATCATCTTTGTTAGGTAATGCCTTAATTAAATTAGAAATATAGTTTATCTTTTCATAAGATAACTCTATATCATTATCATTAATTTGGTATTGAAATCCGAGTTGATATAACTCTAAATTTAATGCAGTTAGAGGCGTATTAATATCATGAGCAAGTTGATTAATATAATTTTGTTCTTGCTTTTTGTTTTCGATAATTTCTAACTCTCTATATCTTAGTCTGTCTATTAAAACATTTATAGATTGGCCAACTTCATCAATTTCGTCATTTATATAAGTAGGTATGTCTAATTTATTAGGTAATTTATCACTATTAGCAATGTCTAATAACTTATCATTAAGCAAACGTAAACGATCCACAATTTTATATACATAGCGTGAAGCAATCATAACTAAAGTAATTAGAATTAAGAAGAAAAAGATGTAAAAAATTATTGTAAGGCCACTGGATTTAAAATTTAAACCGATTGTAAAACCCAAGACTTTTTCAATAAATAGAATACATAGTAGTATCATACTATTGATAGCTAAAAAAACTAGAGGTATCGATAATAAACCCAATCCCATGAACATATAGTATTTTTTTAATAGTTTCATTAATTAGCCCCTATTTAATCTATAACCAATACCATAAATTGTCTCAATCATTGTTCCAGAATCTAATAATTTAGTTCTTAATTTTTTTACATAAGCGTTCAAAGTATTTTCAGAAGCGGATTCAAATTGCCAAACGTAATCAATAATTTGATTCTTAGTTAAAATCAAATCTCTGTTTTCATACATATAGAAAAATAATCGACGTTCCGTTTTAGTTAAAGGTAATTGGTTTCCATCATTAGATTTGATTATCTTGTCTTTAGCATTAACTTTAAAATCATAAAATTGAGCCTCTTTATCAGCATAATGGATAGTTAAAAGATTATTAATCCTAGAAATAAGTTCTCTAGGATTGAAAGGTTTGGTAAGGTAATCATCGCCATTATTCAAACCTTTAACTTTAGAATCGATATCAACTCTTGCTGATAAATAGATAATAGGTATAGTAGAAATGCTTCTTATTTCATCAGTGATAGACAAACCATCATTATTGGGTAACATAATATCCATAATAATGATGTGAACGTCATTCAATACGTTAAAAACGCTATCTCCAGTTCTATCTAATGTCACATGTGCACCTTTTTGTTGTAATATTTGTTTTAAATTTTTAGCGATGGTTTCATCGTCTTCTACTAATAAAATATGAAACCCCTTCATATATTTCACCTCCATGTTTTATTAATTAATTAATATAAATGTTGGTATATAGAATAGCACGTATAAACCAAAGAATAATACGGGAATTTTAAATGTAGGAGAATAATCTTTATCTCTTAACCATGAAAGTATCTCGTATATTCCTGTTAAAAAAGCTATTGCTAAACTCCCCATTGAAATGAGTAATAATACCGATGATATGATACCAGTCATTCATATGCACTCCTTTATCTGATTTTGTAATTCCAGTTTAAAAACTAATTCTGAAAAAGTTATGAATAATTAGTATTATCTTCTTAAATTCATATAAAAGAGTATGAAAAGTTGGGATATCAATTAATTATTTATGTCACTAAAAAAATTAAATCAAATATAAAAAATATATTGATTTTTAAGTTTTAAAATATAAAATAATATATGTAAATAGTATCTTTTCAATTTACAAAAAAGATGAGGAGGCTAATATGAAAAGATTTTTTTTTATAAGTGTTATATTTTTAGTTTTTTTAGGAGGATGCTCCTTCAGTGACAACAAAGATAAAGCAGAAGGTGAAGAAGCCAATAACAAGGCTAAAGCTACAGACAAAATGAAAAAATTTAAAATAGGTCAAGTTGTCGATGCTGACGGTGTAGATATTAAAGTTGTTAAAGCAGAATTTATTGATAACTATGATGAGTATAATGCACCTGTAAACGGCAAAGCCTTAAGAGTATACATAAAGTTTAGAAATAATAATGATGATCAAGTTTTAATGGCTAATACTGACTTTAGTATGAAAATAAATAATGAGAATTATGAAGAATGGTATGGTAGTGAAGATATGCATGAAGGATTTAGCCATCAATTAAATCAGCATAACACTGCATCAGGCTATATTACATATGATGTACCAGATAGTGATCAATATACTTTAGAATTAGATACCGTACCTAACTTCAATAAAGTCAGAGCGCAATGGATTATTAATAAATCAGAAATTAAGAATTCAAATGGCACTAAAGATACTTCGGCTAGGTCAACTACAGATGTTGAGGACGAATCAGATACAACATCTTCTAGTAAAAAAGAAAATGATGATTCTGATCAAGCGGACGTGGGCGTGACATACCCTGCTTATATGTATAATGCTTTAGTAGATGAATATAATTCACTCACTGATGGTGAAAAGATGAACCATGTATCTAAAGATGTGTTAGAAATTGAGTATGATCAATTAGAAGCTCGTGTAGAAGCATTGTATGAGAAAGAAAATGCTAAAGCGGAAAAAGAATACGAAAAAGCAATGCAAGATTATGAAGACCAATTGGCTCAAGAAGAATATGAACAACAACAAGCAGAAGAAGCTGAAAATGAAGCATCTGAATCTGATGACAGTTCAAATGGTCAGGGTTCTGATGATCCATCATTAGACAGTGGAACAGAAGATACAGAAGATACTTCTTCTGAAGATGACGCAGCATAGAAAAGGAGACAACAATGGAACATAATTATATGAATGAACCTAAGCCAACTAACAGAATTATTGAAATGATTCTTGGAATAACAGGAAGTGTATTTGGAATTATTGGTGGATTGATTGCGCTAATTCTAACAAACTATGACAAAAGTTATGGTTCAGAACTTGTTGGATTAATGACTATAGTGGCAACCAGCTCTATTATTTTATCAGCAATAACTTTAACATTAAGTTGTTTAATTAATAAAAGACGTGTCTTAATGGCACTGAACCCCTTAAATGGGAACTTAATAAAAACACTATGCTCTAGGCTGCTAATTCTCTGTATTTTACAGGGGATAAGTAGCCTAGTTTTTGTTGAATTCGATTATTATTATAGTTTTTAATGTACTTTTCGAC
>NZ_JAESMI010000143.1:0-8116 GCF_017893095.1 Staphylococcus sp. GDX8P80P
ATAAATAATATGATGATGCTATTTTGCAAATTCGCAGTAGCTGACTGAACTGAAAATGCGCTTAAATCAAGCTTTTTTCAGTTCTAGTCATCCTTGCGGGGGTGGGACGACGAATTTAAAAAGAATTCTGTCCCACTCCCGGTGTATGATACGGTATGGGATTATGCCGTACCTATTTCAATTCCTTTATTATTGTTCAGTTCGAATATTTTAAAGATTTGGAAGGAAAGTCGTCGATTATTATATATCTTCTTAATTGCATCAGTTGGAACATTGATGGGGATAACGGTAGGATTTATTTTACTGCATCAATGGATTCCATACTTAGCTAAGATTGGCGCGATGATGACAGGTAGCTATATCGGTGGTGGTGTAAACTTTGCGGCTTTAAGTACCAAATTTAAAACACCGAGTGATATGATTTCATCTACAGTTGTAGCAGATAATAGTGTGATGGCGCTTTACTTTATGTTATTAATTGCCATACCGTCATTGCCTATTATAAAGAAATGGTTCAAGACGGATTACCAAACGGCGTCAACACCAGAAACGGAACAATCATATTGGAAACCGAAGCAAATTCAACTGTTAGATATTGCACTTTCAGTGGCGATTGCAGTCGCATTAGTCGCTATTAGTTTTAAATTATCTGAGGTGATTCAACATGTGATACCGCAGTCTAATGTCCTACTAACTATCCTTGTTTCTTTCTTTGGAGATAAGTATTTGTTATTGACGACACTGACGTTATTAGCGGTGGCTATTTGGGGAGATTTCTTTGATAAATTAGCCGGTTCTTCAGAAATTGGGACGTTCATTATTTATATATTCTTTGTCGTTATCGGAACGCCGGCTTCATTTATGACGATTATAAAAACGGCGCCATTGTTATTTGTCTTTGTGATGATTATTTTAATTTTCAATTTAGGTTTAAGTTTAATTGTAGGGAAATTATTTAATTTCAAGATTGAAGAAATACTGTTAGCGAGTAATGCGACAGCAGGTGGTCCAACGACGGCAGCAGCATTAGCAATTAGTAAAGGATGGCAAGGGCTTGTTGGTCCAATATTAATTATAGGCACATTAGGTTATGTCATTGGGAACTATGCCGGCACACTTATGTATCAACTGTTAATACACATTGGATAAGCATACATAAAAGGAGATATCTCAGCAAAACGTTTAGCTGAGTATCTCCTTTTTAAATTTAATCATTTAATTCGCTATCTTTAATATCTGTAATAAACATGTGTCCGGGTGAGTGTGTAATCATTAACTCTGGTTTGGCATCAAGCGCAACGGACTGTGGTGTCACGCCACACCCCCAGAAGACAGGGACTTCATTTGGTTTGATCGTGACAGCCTCTCCATAATCAGGCTTATTAATATCCGTGATACCCAGTTCGTCTGGTGTGCCAATATGGATTGGCGTGCCATGGACATTCTTAAAGTGTGATGTGATTTCAGTTGCTTTAATCGCTTGTGTCATTGTCATTGGACGCATGCTCACTGTAATATTACCTTTAAAATAGCCACTTGATTCGGCAGGAATATGCGTACGATACATTGGAACGTTATGACCTTCTTCAATGTGTCGAACAGGTAAGCCAGCTTCCAACATGGCATGTTCGAAGGTGAAACTACAACCAATTAAGAAACTAACCATATCTTCGGTATACAACTCTGTGATATCATCGACTTCTTTAATCAACTGGCCATGTTCATAAATACGATACTTCGGAACGTCAGAGCGTATATCTGCATTACGTCCATAATATGGAAACGAATGTGCACCAACTTCGGAGACATCTAATAGTGGACACGTCTTAGGATTTCGAAAACAAAATTTTAAAAAATCATAAGCGTATTTCGATGGCAATATGACTACATTTGCTTGAATGTAGCCCTCTGCCATACCGCTTGTGTGACCGACAAGTTCTCCTTTACGAATCAATTGGCGCAAGACTTCAGGTGATGCTTGTTTGTAATTCATGTTAAATCCCCCTTGTTTCCCCTTCATAATTGAAAGTGCATATGACTACAATATTTTAAAATTACACATATGACAAGAGTGGTATATGCGCTATTTATTAAAAAGCTTGTATGCTAAAGTGATCGAACTATTCACAAATAGTGGTAATAAACAATATAAACTTACAATAACCCAATTATCATCTACATGATAAATGACAAAAAATAATATAAACAAAAATATACTTATGATTAGCCCAATAACTGGTAATAAATGATAGTACTGGTCCATATGATTATGATTGTTTCTCATTATGATCCGCCTTTTCATTAGACTGATTAAGCTGTTCACGTTGTTCCAATGGGATAGAATAGTCTTTGTCATCATTGATATAAGACATTTGGAAGTGCTTCGTATGTTCTCTACGGAGTGCGCGCATAATTGAGAGCGTCATTAATAATAGAATGATAGAGAACGGTAATCCTGTTACAACAGAGGCAGTTTGTAAGCTTGTTAATCCGCCTGCAATCGTCATTGCTACCGAGATTGCACCAATGAGTAATCCCCAAACCACTTTGTGCTTAACCTTAGGATTCTCACTACCTCCCGTTGCCATGCCAGCAACAATATGTGTCGTTGAGTCGGCGCTTGTCACTATGAGTAAGAATATTAAGACGACGGCAAGAATGCTCGTTATATCAGCCAATGGGAATTTCGATAATAATTCAAATAATGCAACTGTGTAATCTTTATCAACTAATTGCGCAATATTATCGCCACCCATTGCAACTTTCACTGCCATACCACCAAAGCCAGCAATCCATACAAATGAAATGAGTGGCGGTACGATTAAGACACACATAATAAACTCACGAATGGTACGTCCACGAGATACACGAGCGACGAAACCTCCTATGAATGGTGACCATGAGATGACCCATGCCCAGTAAAAGACGGTCCATTGTTGAATCCATGCATTATTACCAGAATAGGGATTGATACGCAAACTATATTCAACAAAATGTCTGATATAATCGCCGATGGCTAGCGTGTAGGATTCAAAGATGAATTTTAAATCTCCAACAATCAGCATAAATAATAATAAGATTGCACCTAAAATAATATTGATGTTGCTTAGCCATTTCACGCCACGATTTAATCCAGTTACCGCAGAACCTAAGAATATACACACCATGAGTACTGTGATAGCTATTTTTGTAACGTTATTGTTGGGTACATGAAAGACATGGTTAAGACCACCACTAATTTGCATAATTCCAAGACCGATAGAAGTGGCGATACCCATGACTGTAGCTATAATTGCTAAGATATCAATGATATTTCGAAATGGACGTTTATAAGCTTGTCCGAAGACAGGTTCCATTGCTGTAGAAATTAGCCCGTCTCGCTTTTTACGAAATTGAAAATACGCCACGATCAGTCCCGCCATGGCGAATATAGACCATTGTGAAATGCCCCAATGGAAGAAAGTATAACCCATAGCTACACGAGCAGATTCTGCTGATGCATTCGGCACATCTTTTGGAAAAGGTGAATGGAGATAATGTGTGAGTGGTTCAGCAACACCCCAGAATACGATACCAACACCAAGTCCAGCCGAAAATAACATACCTAACCATGATAAGAATGAAAATTCTGGTTCTTCATCATCACGCCCTAATTTGAAGCGGCCATAACGAGAAATTGCTAAAGAGATTAAAAAGATGTCTAAAATGAATATGATAAGTAAAAATAACCAACCAAATGAATTAGAAATAAAGCCATAAATATATTGTGCATGATTTCCAAAAGCTTTAGGAAAGAAGCCAGCCATTGCAGTTATAAGTATAATGATGGCCACGGATACCGTGTATACTAAATAATTGTTTTTCTGTCGCTTGTCATTCATTGTTCAATTAAGTCATCCTTTATATTTTATTTATTTTGAGTATACCGATAATAGTAAATATTTTCAAAATTCATTTTTTTTGAAATATAACGATTCATATGTCATACTACGCTATTTTGAAAACTTTTTCCAAAAGAGAAATTTGGCTAAATACTATCTAATGAAATGCTATAATTGAGATGAAAATTTGAAGAATTCAATAGAAAAGAAGGTATATCATGTCGACAAACTATGTCATTACGAACGGTAAAATTTACACAGAACAACAAGTTATTGAAAATGGATATCTTGTAGTAGAAGATGGCAAAATCAGTGATATTCAGCAAGGAACGTATACTGGCGAATTAGAACAAATAGATGTGAAAGGTCAAAATGTATTGCCTGGGTTCATTGATATTCATATTCATGGCGGCTATGGTGAGGATGCCATGGATGCGTCTTACGATGGATTGAAACATTTGGCGGAACAATTGTTATCAGAGGGCACAACTACATTCTTAGCAACAACGATGACACAATCGGATGCCAACATTGAAAAGGCATTGAAAAATATCGTGGCATATCAAGCAGATCAACAACAAGGAGAAGCAGCGGAAGTAGGCGGCATTCATTTAGAAGGACCATTTATTTCAGAACATAAAGTTGGGGCACAAAATCCTAAATATGTGCAACGTCCATCAGCGTCGAAAATTCAGCATTTTCAAGATATGGCTAATCATCAAATCAAAATTATTACATTTGCACCAGAAGTTGAAGGTGCCCATGATACGCTTAATCAATTACATGATGATATTATCTTCTCAATGGGGCATACGGTAGCCACATTTGATGAAGCGAATGAAGCGGTGGAACATGGTGCTAAGCACGTCACACATCTATATAATGCAGCTACACCATTTGAACATCGCAATCCTGGTGTCTTTGGTGCAGCGTGGACGAATGATCAATTAAATACTGAAATTATCGTGGATGGTATTCATTCACATCCGGCTGCTGTGCATATTGCATATAAGCAAAAAGGAAATGAACATATGTATCTCATTACTGATGCTATGCGTGCGAAAGGCATGGAAGATGGGGAATATGATTTGGGTGGACAGAATGTTATCGTTAAAGGTAAAGAAGCCCGCCTAGCAAGTGGTGCCTTAGCAGGTAGTATTCTTAAAATGAATGACGGTTTGCATAATTTAATTCATTATACACACGATTCATTAGAAAACTTATGGCGTGTGACAAGCTTGAATCAAGCAATTGCATTGAACATCGATGCGCATAAAGGTAGCTTAGCAATCGGCAAAGATGCGGATATCGTAGTGGTAGATGATACGATTCGTATTGACAAAACAATCAAATCGGGCGTTGTACATCAATATTAAAAAATGTATTCAATTGTGATTATCTCTTTTCCGCGTTTAAAAATATGCACACAAGTGTATATATGTAGTAAATGTTTTGATACGAAACACAAGCGACGGAAAAGAGGTGTCCATACATGAATAATGATTTTAGATTCCCAAATGCTAAACATTTCTTTAGTTGGTTAACATGGCTATCAATTATTGCGTTACTTGCAGTAATCGTACTTAATTTTATTGTATATAGCACATTCAAAAGTTTTAATCATTTTACTTTAGCGTTTGAATTCCATCAAACAGAGTTAATATTCTTAATTACTTTCTCAATTATTGCGATTATCAGCATTATTATGTATTTAATTTTAAAATTATTTAAACACTCATAAAAATAAAGAGACAGAAAGTGGATTGATAGCCAATTCACTTTCTGTCTCTTGTCTTATTTGTGTTAAGCATTTATAACTGTTTGAAAATCGTGTCATCAACAATGATTTCTACATTAGGATGTTGATGTAGGATCGATGCAGGTAATGACTCAGTTGGTTTACTGTTTAATAATTGATGAATCGCATCACGTTTACGTTCACCAAATGCTAAGAGTATGATTCGTTTCGCACGCATGATGGAATTTAATCCCATTGATACAGCTTGTTTAGGTACATCATCAATATGATCAAAATGCACACTGTTGGCATTAATTGTGGATTCGGTTAAATCAACGACACGTGTTTCACTTTTAAAGGATGTGCCTGGCTCATTAAAACCGATATGGCCATTTTCACCAATACCTAATAATTGGATGTCTGGTTGACCTATTTGCTTTAAGCGCGTTTCGTAACGTCGTGCTTCCTCCTCTAAATGATCAACATGCCCTTGAGGGATATGAATGTGATCTTCATTCCAACTATCATTATGATCAAATAATAATTGATGCATATACGTATGATAACTTTGAGCATGCGAAGGTTCTAAACCTACATATTCATCTAAATTGAACGTTTGAACATTTGCTAAATCAACATGATTGGCTGATAGCAATTCTGAAAAGCGGGGATAGACATCCGTCATCGTGCCACCAGTAGCAAGGCCCAATATCGCATCAGGTTTGTCTTTAGTCAGTTTCAATAGTTCAATGGCAACATAATCACTCGCCAGTTTTTTGTCTACTAAGTTTGTTATTTTCATGATTTATGCCTCCAAATTATAATGTTATTTCTGTTGGACAGCTTCTATAAAACGTTCAGTGATTTGTTTAGGACGTGTAATTGCACCGCCAACAACCGTGCAATGTACGCCTAAATCGCTTACCTTTTTATACATTTCAGGGGTAATGACATTTCCTTCAGCAATCACTTTGGCGTTAACCTTTTGTAATACTTCTTTTAAAAATTCAAAATCATTTTCAAAGAGAATGTGTCCCTTTGTATAAGACGTATACCCACGTAATGTTGTGCCAATGTAATCAAAGTTTAACTGATCTGCATTAATGGCTTCTTCGACAGTTGAAATATCAGCCATAATTTCAACATGGGGTGCTTTCTCTCGAATGTAATGAACTAATTCCTCAAGTGACTCCTTAGGACGTGATTGGGTAGTGGCATCTAAAGCGATTACCTCGCAACCACTTTCGATTAATTCGTCAACCTCTTTAGAAGTTGCGGTAATAAATACATTTGAACCTTCATAATCTCGTTTTACAATTCCAATAACCGGTAGTGATACTTCTTCTCGAATCGCTAAAATATCTTCTTTCGTATTAGCACGAATACCAACCGCACCACCTTGATAAGCGGCAAGCGCCATTTTTGACATGATAAATGATGAGTGCAATGGTTCGTCAGGTAACGCCTGACATGACACGATTAATCCGTTTGATAACATTTTTAAACACGCTCCGTCTTTTCAAAATTGTAAATAGAAATAGTATTGTAATTGATTCGTTTATTCATTCATATCATAACATTAAGAAAATATTTATCAATTTATAAACCACATTTGAAAAATATTTTCAAATATACTATAGTTTAACTAACTTAATTACGAGGTGATGTAATGAAATTTGAAAATCGTATTCAGCGAAGCCGTCATTTGTTAACGAAAATGGATAAAAAAATCATCGACTACATACAAACACATGAACTTGATGAAAATTTCTCAACGATTAATTCTTTAGCCTATGCCATAGGGACATCACCAGCTACAATCACAAGATTTAGTGGGAAATTGAACTATGCCAACTTTCAAGATATGAAATTTAATTTGCAACATGAAAAATCAGAAAAAGTAGTTGAAAATGCGCCACTTGTTCAACTGATTCATCGTTATCATCAAAATATTATTCAACAAACGGGTGAATTTATTTCCGAGGAAAAGATTAAGCGTTTAGCACATAATTTGAAGACATGTCGCCAAGTCAATTTCGCGGGATTAGGAAGTTCAGGATTAACGGCAAGTGAATTTTATTATCGAACGATGCGCATGGGTATTAAAGGATCTGTGTCGACAGATGCACATCAAATGAAGATTTCTGCATCGCTATTGTCATCAAGAGATATGTTTGTCGCTATTTCAAATAGTGGTGAAACGTTAGAGTTAATTGAAGCTGCGAAGATTGCACAAAAACAAGGTGCCTATGTGGTTGTGATAACCAACTTTGAAGGAAGTACGCTCACTAAGAATGCAGATTTAGTATTAATTACGACTGCGCAATCCAGCAACAATGATTCGAAATTTATTAATTCACAAATCGCGACACATTTTTTATTAGATTTAGTCAGCTATATACTACTTAATGACACACATATGCATCACGTGTATCAACAAACGCGTCATGTTATTTTAGGTGATGAGAAAGAATGAAAAAACATACTAAGATTAGCT
>NZ_JAESMI010000144.1:0-6270 GCF_017893095.1 Staphylococcus sp. GDX8P80P
CATACTTTGTTTCACAAATGATTTCATCAGCCTGAGACTGCTCGATGTCTTTTGAAAGATATGGTTCATCTAATGAAATGACAGTACCTTCATCAGTACGTAAGACACCTACACCTGTATACAATGTAGAAATGGGTAGTGATTGACGCATTAATTGTAGTGCATTACCTAGCGATTTAATGTACTTTTCATTGATGCTGAACCCAAACATAACCAGTCTAGGTAACTTTTGTGTCGTTAGAATATCTGACGTTTCAATACGTTCAATATTTTTGCCATCCGTGATAGTCAATTTCTCAACCCCTGTAGTAGGGTCGAGAAATTTGTTTTTTATGATGATTGGACTAGATAAACGAATTATCTTATCTTCGTCATTTTTGTTTTTTGCTCGAATAAGTTCATACCATGCAGTTGAATCTAACCAGTATGGATATTGCTTGAATATGTTGTTCGTCATTAGTTGTTACCGCCTTTCCAATTACGCTTTTGACGCTTTGGATTCGGGCCTGTTTTCAGATAAACTGAGTTCCATTTACTATTCTTACTAATAATGATAAATGGAACACTTGGTGTGTGCTTTACAAAATATTCACCTTCGTACTTCATAATTATTTACCTCCGAATGTATTAATTTGTGTATCGGCCGAATACATATATAACTATATAGGTAATAGTGTGAGGAGTAAGTCTGTAAAATAACCTTTAAAATTCCAGACAAAAATTATGAAGAAATATATTGACAAAAAAGAAGTGCCGATGAAAAATCGGCACTTCTATAATGATGGTTACTATTTTGACGTGATATAAAAATATTCAGAATCATCAAGGTTATTTTTATCGTTGTTGTTCTTTAAATGATAATTTAAAGCTTTTTTTAATTCAGAAATAAGTTTGTTGCGATTTTCTTTGGTGTACTCTGGTGGATCTACTAGCTCGCTTTGACTTAATAATCTAGTTACTAAGGATTTAGGGGCAGATGCTTGAGTTTCTTTTTTAGTTAAATACTTTGCAAGGTTTACGTCAATTTGAACACGGCATTCTTGTTCTAAATAGTCACTATAGCTATAAGATTGGGTTGCAGCTAATCTTGCATTAACTTCGTCCTTGAGTTCATCTAATTCATCCATATAGTAATTAATTATATCTATTTTTTGAGCACTGCTAACATTTGGTGCTGTTATAATATCGATAACCTTAGATTTTATACCAACTTCGATATTTGAATCGATTAAGAAATATAAATAATAATTTGTCATAGCAGTTTTATAATCAATAGGATTAGTAATTTCATTTTTTATAAAATAATATATGTTATCATTAATTTTATTTGTAGATTCTAAGTCTTTTTTATTAACGCCATTTTTTAAAAAATGGATATAATCAGAGTTATTCGACAATATATCATGTATAACAAGTTTACTATCATATTTAAATGCATAGAATTTTCCAATTTTAAAATTTTCAGAATCAATACCAAGTGCAAGACAAAACTTTTTGAAATTTGCTGAAAAGTTAGTTTTAGTTGGCACAAATAAATCATGATCTTCCCACTTTTTTGGTTTGTTTTCCTCATCTACATTATTGCATCCATCAAGAAGATATAATTCATATTTAACTATGTCATTTAAAATCATTGGATATTTTTCCTTGTTACGAGTGTAGCGTTTACTATTTAATTCCTCATAAGACTTACTTGCTTGACTCATCACTTCTTTTACGTCTTTCGTATCTATATTTTCAATTATTGATTGTAACTCACGTCCCCAATTGCTATACATTAAATCACTCATTTCTATTTTTTAAATAATTATATCTTAAGAATTGTGAATATATAGAGAGAACATAGGTTCTTGATTTGTTATAATTATTTGTATTAAGTAATTTCGTTATAAAGTGGATTGAACAATATATTGCAAGTCTTTTTATTACAGATAATTACCGTAATAAAGGTATAGGAAGGTTTTTTATTGGAAAGATTAAAAAGCGATTATAATGTACTTAATTTACATGTAAATGAGAAGAATGAAGGAGCCATTCGTTTTTATACAAAACATCAATTTGAAATACGATCTAAGGAATTTGAAGTAGAAACTCAAGAATATGAATATTTTATGAAATGGGATAGTAATTGAAATTACAAAAGTACCAATAAGTAATTTTATGTAAAAAGATAACAAATAATATACTCTATTAAGTCTTACAACTTGAGAGAGCTTTTTGTATATATTAAGCATTTATGCTACTAGTTGATATTAGATGTAAAGTATTTATAGTAGTAATATATCGTTTTATCTAGCTGTACGAAAAATCAATTACAAAAAACCCCATCAACAACCGATAAGCAGAACTCGTCAAGAGATGTCAGATAAGATAGTTTTAGTACTCTGTAATTTTAGGTATAAGGTATATTATAACCGTTTTAGCCTATCCATCCATCGCCCACTCATTCTATTCTAGCTTATCCACCCGACGCAATTTTCTGACTCATTCCAGCTTTGCGTATCCACCTATCGCCTTTACATACACACTTCATCTTTAAAATCTAAAATTTCCTTATGCTTATTCATTAACTATTCCTCCATACTCTTCTCATCGTTCTTTTAATTCACACACTCCCTTTTCCCTCGTCACTCAGTCATGGCAGTTTGTAATTTTTGTTCAATTAAGTCGATATGTGTACTGATCAAATTCCGTTGTTCATTCAAGAATTCTAGGTGTGCGCGTAACACGCTTGGGACATCTATTTGGTTTTGATAAAGCATGTCTGTGTTTTTTCGGATTTCTTTTAATGGCATATTCAAATTGCTTAAGCACTGGATAAATTTAATCATTTCGATATCGTCGTCTGTGTATAAACGCTTGTTATTGCTATCTCTGTCGATGTGTTTTAAGATACTCTTTTTCTCGTAATAACGCAGTTTGCTTTTAGGTATATTGCAATAATCTGAGACATATTCAATGTAATATTGTTTCATGTAAGCATATCCTTTCTCTTAAACCAAGGTTTAACTGATATTGTATTCTATATAAACATGAATGAGGAGGAAAGACAATGAAAAAGGCTTTAATTGTTGTAACAAACATTGCGAAATACGATAATTTAGAAAGACCTACAGGTGCGTGGTTCTCAGAGGTTACGCACTTTGCGAAAGATTTCTATGACGCAGGTTATGATGTTGATTTTGTAAGTCCGAATGGTGGGTATGTGCCTCTTGATCCTATCAGTCTTAGCCCTGAAATGATGGGAGCCGAGGACTGGGAATACTACACGGATCATGATTATATGAATAAATTTGGACAAACATTATCTCCAAAAGAGGTTAATCCTAGCGACTATCAAGCCATTTACTTTGCAGGTGGACATGGTGCGATTTGGGATTTAAGAAATAACAAAGAACTAAACGACATTGCGCTAAGTATTTACAATAACCAAGGCGTTCTCTCTTCTGTATGTCATGGTGCGGCTGGTCTACTCGATATTAAAGAAAATGGCGATTATCTCGTTCGTCATAAAGATGTGACTGGTTTTACAAATAGTGAAGAACAAGCAAATGGTACAACTGAATACATGCCATATTTATTAGAAGACGAATTTATTAGTAACGGTGCACATTTTAAAAAAGAGGCTGACTGGAGTAATTTTGCAGTCGTAGATGGTCGCATTGTCACAGGTCAAAATCCCCAATCAGGACATGCAGTTGCTGAAAATGCTTTAAAAATCTTAGCTAATCAATAATTTTATAAAGGAGCGATACACATGAAATCATTAATTATCGGTGCTAATGGTGGCGTCGGTCAACATCTCGTACGTAAACTGAAAGCAAGAGATGTTGATTTTACTGCCGGTGTTAGGAAAGAAGAACAAGTTGAAGCTTTAAAAGCAGATGGTATCGATGCAACTTACATTGATGTCGCAAAACAATCTATTGATGAATTAATAGAATTATTTAAATCGTATGATCAAATCCTTTTTTCCGTCGGTTCTGGTGGGAGCACAGGTGACGATCAAACAATCATTGTAGATTTAGACGGTGCAGTGAAAGCAATTAAAGCAAGTGAACAGATCGATCATCAACACTTTATTATGGTATCAACGTACGACTCACGCCGAGAAGCGTTTGATGCGTCAGGCGACTTGAAACCATACACCATTGCTAAACATTATGCGGATGACTACTTAAGACATGCAAATTTAAAATATACCATCGTGCATCCAGGCGCTTTAACAAACGAACATGAAACGCAACAATTCAATATGAGTGCGCAATTTGAAAATGTACAAAATCCGTCTATTACAAGAGAAGATGTAGCAGAAGTGCTTGTTTCTGTATTAACTGATGAAGTATTACAAGGTCACGAATTCCAAATCATCAATGGTGATTTGTCATTATTAGACGCAACGACTAAATATCTGGAGGAATAATAAATGAATAATCAACAAGTTGTACTTGCAAAACGACCACAAAGTATCCCTCAAGACGATGTATTTAGATTTGAAACAATAGAAACTCGAGAACCACATGCAGGTGAGGTTCAAGTAGAATCCATTTATGTATCTGTAGATCCTTACATGAGAGGCAGAATGAATGATACAAAAAGTTATGTTCAACCTTTCCAAGTGAATGAGCCATTACAAGGTCATATTGTTGGAAAAGTCACACAATCGAACGATGAACGTCTATCTGTCGGAGATTATGTCACAGGCATATTACCATGGAAAAAGATAAATACAGTGAATGGAGACGATGTGACCCCTGTGCCATCAAAAGATGTACCATTACATTTATATTTGAGTGTTTTAGGCATGCCGGGAATGACAGCCTATACAGGGTTGCTTCAAATTGGTCAGCCACAATCTGGCGAGACGGTTGTTGTGTCAGCTGCATCAGGTGCAGTAGGCTCTGTCGTAGGACAAATTGCTAAGATTAAAGGCGCAAAAGTTGTCGGTATTGCTGGTGGTAAGCAGAAAACAACATATTTAACAGATGAATTAGGATTTGATGCGGCCATTGACTATAAACAAGATGATTTCGCACAGCAACTCGAAGCGGCTGTACCAGATGGTATTGATGTGTATTTTGAAAATGTTGGCGGCGCAATTTCTGATGAAGTGTTTAAATACTTAAATCGATTTGCACGCGTTCCGGTATGTGGTGCAATTTCAGCATATAATAATGAAAAAGACGATATTGGACCACGTATCCAAGGAACGTTGATTAAAAATCAAGCATTGATGCAAGGTTTTGTAGTAGCACAATTCGCTGATCATTTTAAAGAAGCAAGCGAACAACTCGCACAATGGGTGTCTGAAGGTAAAATTAAATTTGAAGTGACGATAGATGAAGGTTTTGACAATTTACCTTCTGCATTTAGAAAGTTATTCACAGGAGAGAATTTTGGTAAACAAGTTGTCAAAGTCGCTGAAGAATAGAGAAGACTATGAAAAATATCATCGTAAGATTCATATTTAGTTTACTGTTTTATAAAAGTGGTGTTTCACACTTTAAAAATAAAGATATGTTTTTAAAAATCGTGCCGTCCTATTTACCTTTCAAACACGCAATAGTTAAGTGTTCGGGCATATTAGAATTTATAATTGTTTTTTATGTACTCGGTGCTAAAAATAGATCACGCGTAAGAAAAGTAGTACAAGGATTCCTTTGGCTCGTATTTCCTGCAAATATTTACGCTGCACGTAAGAACATCTCTTATAAAGATGAAAGAGATAGAACAGATAGTGTTAAGCAGCATGTCATTCGTTTACCATTACAATTTGTCATGGTCGCACTTGCGAAACTATTATAAGACTTATCATAGCCACGCCTGGAACATTACTTTTGTTCCAGGCGATTTTTTAATATTTACACTTAAAATCGACGTATATCAAATGATTCTCTTGACAACGCTTATGTGCTCTTTGTTTAAATAAGCTCATATCAGACATTTACTTTTCAATTTTTCTATAGTGATAAGCTTCTAAATTAAGAAAAGCATAAGTTAATTTGCGTGTATGAGTATAAGAATAAATAAAATAATTATATTTTCATATAATTATTATGTGGCATTGTACCATTAATGTAATAATGTGGCCTGTAAGACAAATATGAGGAGGGTTCTATAAGGTGCTTCTTATTATTGAAATTGTTAAAAAAACAAAATGCAATGAACTGACAAATTAAAATCGCTTTAAGTCGTATTCTCAAAGAATCTATAAATCACTCGTATATACACAGCCCCTTACTATCAGTTAAAGTGTCACTTTTCGGTTCT
>NZ_JAESMI010000145.1:0-4573 GCF_017893095.1 Staphylococcus sp. GDX8P80P
GAACTTTATGTCCCGGACTCGTTATTTTAGTTATTTAGCAAAATACTATTTTTCTTCTTTTTTATGTCTTCTTGTTAATAATGCAATTCCACCTAATAATGAAGTAAATAATAATGCAGATGATGATGCATTGTCTTTGTTAAGACCTGTGTCAGGTAATGAATTAACTTTATTTCGATTGTGATCATTAGATTTATTATCCTTTTCATTATAGTCGCTTAAATAATCATTTTGACCACTTGATTTTTCATTATGTTTTAAATCTTTTAGAATTTCGTTTCCAGTATGACCGTTATTTTCACCTAATTTATCTTTATCAGACAATGTGGCTTTGACAGGTTTTGATAACGAACTATTGTGATGTTCTGCATTATCCGTAGCTCTCACAGTTACGTCACCTTCAGGTATTGGTGTTGTTGGTTTTATCGTTGCATTACCATTACCATCAGTTGTAGCTTTACCAATGACATGTCCATATTTGTCTAGTAATTCGACAAGTGTGTAAGGATCAGTTGTAACTTTAACGGGTGTTTTTGTATTAGCTTTATGAATTAATGTTGTATGAATTACTGGTTCTTTAGGTGCTGTAGTATCCGTTACTTTAATTGGATCTGAGAATGAACTATTCGGCGGTTGAGCATTATCAGTTGCTTTAATAATTATAGTGCCTTCTGGATAAGGTTTAGTTGGTGTGATGATCACATGTCCATTTTTATCCGTTTTACCAGAGCCAATCACGCGCCCATCTTTATCAATGATTTCTACATAAGTGTATGGTTCAGTGATAATTTCAATTGGATCTTTTGTACCAGCTTTACCATTCATACTACCTTTAACTACTGGTTTAGGTGGTGGTGTTGTATCGGTTGCTTTGACAGGTTTAGATATAGAACTGTTAGGACGTGTAGCATTGTCTGTCGCTTTTACATAAACATTACCTTCTGGAATTGGTTTAGTTGGTGTAATCATTGCATTACCTTTTTCATCAGTTACACCAGAACCAATGACATGGAAGTCTTTGTCTAATAATTCTACTTTAGTGTTAGGGTCAGTTGTTACTGAAACTGGTGTATAAGTGTTTGCTTTTCCATCAAGACCCGTATTCATTTTAGGTACTATAGGCGGTGTTGTGTCTGTCGCTTCGATTGGATCAGATGTTGAACTATTAGGATGTTCGGCATGATCTGTCGCTTTAATCGTTACTGGTCCTTCAGGAATTGGTTTTGTAGGTGTAATTAGAGCATGACCATTTTGATCTGTATCGCCTGTACCGATGAGTTGTCCATCTTTATCGAAAATTTCTATATGCGTATTAGGATCAGTTACAACTTCAATAGGATCCTGTGTATTCGCTTTACCTACTAGCCCACCAGGAACGGTTGGTTTAATTGGAGGTGTAGTATCTATAACGTTAACAGGTTTAGATGTAGAACTATTCGGATGTTCTGCATTATCAGTCGCTTTTGCGAAAATATTACCTTCAGGAATTGGAACATTAGGCGTTATTGTAACATGGCCTTGATCGTCTGTTGTGCCAGAGCCAATGATATTACCATCTTTATCAACAATATCGACGTGTGTGTTAGGGTCTGTTGATACTGAAATTGGTGTCAATGTTCCACCTTTTTCAGAGATATCTGTATCAAAGGTTGGTGCATTTGGTGGCGTCGTGTCTGTAGCTTTAACTGGATCAGATGTTGAACTATTAGGAACTTCAGCATCATCAGTAGCTTTAACTGTTACATTACCTTCAGGGATAGGTTTAATCGGCGTAATAAAAGCATGGCCAGTACCATCAGTAACTCCAGAACCTATGACATTACCATCTTTATCTAAAAGTTCAACCTTTGTATTTGGATCAGTAGTAACCTCCACTGGATCAGTAGTACCTGCTTTACCTTCTAAGCTACCTACAACAGAGGGTTTTGTAGGTGGCGTTGTATCAGTTGCCTTTACTGGATCAGAAGTTGAGCTATTCGGATGTTCAGCATGGTCAATCGCTTTCGCAATGACATTACCTTCAGGAATTGGTTTCGTAGGTATGATTGTCACTTGACCTGTACCATCTGTTTCACCTGAACCAAGACTATTACCATCTTTATCAAACAGTTCTACCGTAGTATTTGGATCAGTCGTTACAGTGATTGGTGTTTGGGTACCCGCTTTACCAGCTATATCTGTATTAAATGTTGGAACTGAAGGCGGCGTTGTATCAGTTGCTTTTTTAGGTTGAGAAGTAGAACTATTCGGGTGTTCTGCATTATCCGTTGCTTTTGCAGTAACATCGCCTTCAGGAATTGGTCGATTAGGTATAATCGTTACGTGTCCGTCAGTATCAGTTGTCCCTTTTCCTAAACTATTACCATCTTTATCAAACAATTCTACAGTTGTGTTCGGATCAGTTGTAACTGTAATCGGTGTTTGAGTACCAGCTTTACCAACTAAGTCAGTATCTAAATTAGGCGAAGTTGGTGGTGTTAAATCCGTTACATTTGCAGGATCTGAATAACTACTATTTGGCGTTTCAGCATCATCCGTCGCTTTGGCTGTAATCGGTCCTTCAACTAATGGTTTGCTAGGAGTGATTGTAATGTGTCCAGTATGATCTGTCATTCCACTACCTATTAAGTGATTATCTTTATCAAACAACTCCACTTTAGTATCAGGGTCAGTAGTGATTTCTATTGGAGTTAGTGTACCTACTTTATCAACTAAATTTGTATGAATAATTGGTTTGTCAGGCGGTGTTGTGTCAGTTGCCTTCTTAGGATCTGAAGTAGATGAGTTACCATTTTCATCTGTTGCTACGGCCGTCACATTACCTTCAGGGATAGGTCTAGTTGGCACGATATATGCATGACCTTTATCATTTGTTCTAGAAGCTCCTAGTGGTTTATTATATTTGTCTCTTAATTCAATTCTTGTAAAAGGATCCGTTGTGACTTCAATGACAAATGGTCTATGTTGAGGATCAGTATTTAATGCTTCGACAGGGTCTGACGTAACACTTTCTGAACCACGTGTTGCTTTAGCTGAAACATTGCCTTTAGGAATCCATTGTTGTGGAACGATAGTGACATGACCAGTTTCATTTGTTCTACCAGTACCCATTGTCGCACCATCTTTATCTAATAGAGCTACGTCAGTATTTGGTGAAGTCAAAATCTCAATTGGTCTTTTCGTATTAGCTGCATCTCCTACACTTGTAATGAAAGTTGGTTTAATAAGCGGTGCTTGCTGATCATTAGACGTTGATGATGAAGTATTTGGTGCAGCAACAGATGAATTATCAACTGATCCTGTTACTACTCGATTAAAATCAATTTCATCTGAATTAGTAGCTCTCTTTTTTCTAACATGTGTGTTTGATGGCTGATTTGAAACATTCAAATCGTTATTAGCTTGTTGTTTATTGTTAGTTTGTGCATTTAATTTAGTTTCTTTAATATTGTCATTGATTTGTTTTGATTGAACTTGACCTGTGGTAATTTTATTATCTAAAGGATTAATTGGCGTATTAGCACTTTCGTTAATTGAATTTTCTTGATTGCTATTCGAATGTTGATGAGTGGTATTTAATTGCTCGCTAGCTTGTGCATCATGGTTTACTCCTAAAAATACGAATGTCGCTACTAAGGTTGAAAAGGTACCGATTGCATATTTACGAATGCTAAATTTTTGTAATTGATTATGTTGATTCATAGGTGCGATATTCTCCTTTACTTTTTTAAATGAAAATTAATTAAATTAATAACAGTAATATTAAGGAAATATATTGAATTAAGTTCATATTTACGACATTTCAATTTTACTCAATATATATAACTGTTAGTTTAATTTCATACTAAAGATAGAAATCAAACTTAATTTATATAGTTTTATTATATCATTCATTTAATAATAAGTGTTGTGATATTTAAAAAATAGTAGTCTCTTTTTAATGCGTTTATAAATGAGTTGAAGTTATGACTTAATCAACATTTCATAAAAATGTTTCTTCATAACTATGTGTAGATGTCAATTTATATTTTTACAAATTACAGAAATTTTTACGAGTAGAATTGATATGATTTTTTGTATGAATTTTATTTCAAATATAAATATAGTTAAAATCAAAAATCCACCGAAATCATTTAAGATTTCAGTGGATTTTTTCTAATTAGTATATATATTAGAATTACTTATTTCTGTTGTTATCTTTTCTTTCCTTTTTTCTACTAATTAGTAATGCAAAGCTACCTAGTAGTGTAACTAAATAAGGTAAAGAATTATTAGTTGATTCTTTTTCACCAGTACTTGGTAAATCTTTTACTTTATTTTTAGTAATAGTATTAGTTATATTTTCTTTTTCAACAGGTATTGTATGTTTATTATTTGTTGAATTATGGCTTCCATCCTCTTTTGAATGGTCATTTATAAATGCTTTTTTATCAGATTTTACAATCAATTTAGTAGCTTTTACTGGCTTAGATACAGAGCTATTTGGATGTTCAGCGTTATCTATTGCTTTAGCGTAAATATCACCTTCCGGAATAGGTTTCGTCGGTGTAATCGTGACATGTCCCGTATCATC
>NZ_JAESMI010000146.1:0-9411 GCF_017893095.1 Staphylococcus sp. GDX8P80P
AAAAGGTAAAAATCAAAATCTACTGACAGATGAAGATGTTGATAAAATCGTTACAACATATCGTAATAGAGAAACCATTGATAAATTTAGCTATGTAGCCTCTTTAGATGAAATCAAAGACAATGACTATAACTTAAATATACCAAGATACGTCGATACATTTGAAGAAGAAGAACCTATTGACTTGAATCAAGTTCAGCAAGATTTAAAGGATATTGATAAAGATATTGCAGAAGTTGAAGCAGAAATTAACGACTATCTCAAAGAACTAGGAGTGTTGAAACATGACTGAAATAGCAAATACTCCCGAACTAAGATTTCCAAATTATGAAAATTCATGGTTTTCTTATAAGTTAAATGACATAAGTGAAAGAGTAACTAGAAAAAATAAAAACTTAGAATCTCAAAGACCTTTAACTATCTCTGGACAATTAGGCTTAATTGATCAAATTGAGTATTTTAATAAATCAGTTTCCTCAAAAAATTTAACTGGCTATATATTAATTAAAAAAGGAGAATTTGCTTATAATAAAAGTTATTCAAATGGTTATCCTTTAGGTGCTATAAAAAAATTAGAAAGATATGACTTAGGTATCTTGTCATCTTTATATATATGTTTTTCTTTTGATGAAAATATTGATAAAAGTTTTATGAAAAATTATTTTGAAAGTACTAAGTGGTATAGAGAAGTAGCAAATATAGCAGTTGAAGGAGCTAGAAATCATGGTCTTCTGAATATTCCGGTTAATGATTTTTTTAATATAAATATAAATCTTCCAATACAATATGAACAAGAAAAAATCGGTGAATTTTTCAGCAAACTCGATCGCCAGATTGAGTTAGAAGAGAAAAAGTTAGAATTATTAGAGCAACAAAAGCGTGGATATATGCAAAAGATTTTCTCGAAAGAGTTGAGATTTAAGGATGAAAATGGAAATGATTATCCTAAATGGGTAACTCAAAAAATTAAAGAATTAGGTAATGTTTATACAGGTAATACGCCTAGTAAAAAACAAAGTGCATACTGGAATAGTAATAACTATATATGGGTTACACCTACTGATATAAATAATAAAAAAAACGTAAAAAATAGTGAATATATGTTGAGCGATGAAGGATTTAAAAAAGCTAGACAATTACCTAAAAATACGTTACTTATTACTTGTATAGCTAGTATTGGAAAAAATGCAATTTTGAGAGAAGAAGGATCATGTAATCAACAAATAAATGCACTAGTTCCTAATAATGATAAGAACGTAGACTTTTTATATTATGCTTTTGAAAAAGTGTCAAAATATATGAAACGTATTGCAGGGAAAACAGCAACACAAATTGTAAATAAGTCTACATTTGAAAATATTAGTATCGAAGTACCAAATATTGAAGAACAATTAAAAATAGGAAGATTTTTGAATAGTTTTGATAAATTGATTGAAAAACAGGTTTCAAAGATTGAATTATTAAAACAACGCAAACAAGGACTTTTACAGAAAATGTTTGTCTAATTCTTATAAAGTCTTATTATGTTAACAAGGTTGTTTTTAAATCTGTTTTGTATAAGACAGGGGGATTCCATGAGAGATAAAATGAGAATAAAAGATTCACAATTATCAAATCGCTGTAAAAATCAATTAATAAAGAATGGTTATGATTATGTCTATCAATTAAAGAAATTAACTGATGAGGATTTGAAGAATATAAGAAATTTAGGTGCTAAATCTATCCAAGAAATTCAGGAATTTAGAGATAGTATAATTTTCAAGAATAATGATGATATTATCATTCCTAAAGATATAACTATTGAAGCGTTGAAATCAATGAATATTGAAAAAGTAATTAATAACGAAAATATTAAAAAGATTATGAAAATAAACAATATAAAATTAATAGATGCAGTAATTGATTTGAGTTACGAAGATATAAAGAAATTTAGAAAAGTCGATGATCAACTTATAAGTGAAATTCAAAGTATTTGCAATAGATTAAGAGAAAAAATCAACTTAGTAGATAGAGACTTATTTAAATTAGTCTTAAACAATCCAGATAAAGATATTAGAAGGGTTATTTATGAAAATATACCCAAAACTCTTTTAAATTGTACAATAAAATATTTTTTTAAAAGCAGGTATGTGAACGAACTCAATATTGAGGAACTTGGATTTTCTAACAAAGAAAGAAAAATAATACTTACGTATAATTTGAATAAAATAGATAGATTATTATTAGTTTCATACGATGATTTATTAAATATACCGGGTATAGCTAAAAAAACTTTGAATGACATTTTTGAAAAGTTATTTAAATACGTTGTTGTACAAAACAAAAATGAAATCTTTATAGGTGATATTTCGAGAATATATCTAAAAAAGTCACCGTATAATTATTTATTAGTCATGAGAGAAAAGCAATTAAATAATATTTTAGTTAATTTAGATAACGTTATTAATGAAGTATTAAATAATGAACAATTTTCCATTAGCTATAAATTAGATTTGTTAATAGAAAATCAATTTATAACTAAACGTATAAAAGAAATGATATTTAATGAAGATATAGAGCAAGAAATAGTATATTCATTTATAAAAAATAATTCTTATATGTATAGAAAAAAAGAAATATGTGATGAACTAAGCTCTCATTTTATCAATTTAAATCTTTATAAGTATTTTAATAATTTAATAAAACTAGATTTAATATCAATTGATGAATTTGGTAACGTATATTCAAAAAAGTATTCGATATTATCATATACAGCTGATAATTATAATGAAAACATATTAGAATTGATGAAACTTCGACTAGAAGGTAAGACCCTAGAAGATATTGGTAATGCTATTGGAGTTACTAGAGAACGAGTGAGACAGTTAGTAAAAAAAGTTACTAGTAGTACGAAACAAATTTTTAAAGAAGATGAAAATGCCTATTGGTTTAGTAATTATAACTTAGATAAAAAGCAATATGAATGGTTGTTCGAAGATAGCTTATATTACTATTTATCTAATAGATATGAAAAAGGTACTAAGTCATGGAAAGATATTCTTAATGATGAAAAAGCCTCTGTAAAATTGAAAAAAAAGGTACGAGATGAATTACTAAAAGGAAAAATTGTAATTGATAATAAATTAATTCCTAAAACGAGAATAAGTATTATTGATTATGTATTAGAAGAATTTGGAAAAGAGACATTACATATTAATGATTTATTAGAAATAATTAATTTATTTCTCGAAGAACAGAGATTAGATAAAGAAGTATTCAATATTGATATTAGATATTTAGAAAATAGATTAAGTGATACTTCGAATGCAGTAAGTCGTGGGAAAAAATATTATAGATACTATGCATATGATGAATATGATTGGGATTTATTTTATGAAAAAATTAATTTTGAAGAATGGAAAGATCTTGAAATATCGACATTAATTTTGTTTAAGTATCATTCGTTACTTATGGAAAAATATAATATTAAACATGAAAATGAGTTACATAATATTATTAGAAGAACAAGTGAAAAGAGACGCGATTTAAATATAGAATTAACAAGAATGCCTAATATAGCAATTGGCAATGTGGATAGAGAACAACAAGTAAAAGATTTTATGTATGAATATGCTCCCCTTCATGTAGATGAATTCGTTCAGTTATATTACGAAGCATTTGGAGTTAAAGAGCAAACATTTCGAGCTAATTATCTAAAGTATATAGACGATTATATTGTAGATGATTATATTAAAAAAGATTTTGTTTCTATTAATGAAGAATCTCTTAGTTGTGTCAAAAATGTTCTTGAAGGTAAAGAGTTTATGTTTATAGAAGATTTAAAAAAAGAATTAAATCAGGTTGATACAGACTTACAAATTATCTTAAAATATTTAGATTATAAAACTTTTAGTTCGTATATATTAAAAAATAAATATGAGACAACCATTAATTATTATAACGAAAAATTTTATAATAATATGGACATTGTTGACTTAACAAACATAGATAAAAGAATATGGAACTTAAGTTCATTTGGATCATGGCTATATGACAAGTATAAAACTATGGAATTATTAGAATTCTCTCCTAAGAAGTATATTACAAGGAAAAAACTTAATGAGATAGGTCTAACACCGAATATTTTAGAAGATTTTAGATATAAAGTGTTAGAAAAATTAGACGATAACAAAGTATGGTCAATAAGTGCAATTATTGTTGTTGTTGATAATGAAAAAATTGATTCTTTTGGTTTTGAACCTATATTTTATCGATCTATTTTGAGAGGATTGGAAAATATATATAGTAATAAAATAGGAGGGAATTATCTTCTAAAAAAAGATCAAGATTTTAGAGTTAGTGATTTAATTGAAGAAGAAGTTATGAAAGTGAAAATGATAGATATTTTTGATTTAACTGAAATCATTAATGAAAAATATGATATAAATTTGGAATATTATAGATTAATCGAATCAATTAAGAGGACCGATATGTATTATGACGAAATTATGGAAAAAATTTATTTAGATTTGAATTATTATTATGAGGAGTTTGAATATTAATGAATATGATAAATACAAATGAATTAATAAAAACTAATTTGACGACTAGATTAACAGTAGATGGTATAACTGATGAATATGATGTGTATAAAATAAAATTAAACAATTTATACTATAATGATCAGAATGATAGGATTGCAACTTGGATTAGTAAGTATAAAGCAGATAACCACCTAGAATCATTTGATTTAAGTAATATTGAGGAATACAACAAGATTATTGCTGATTTTATTAAAGAAAGTGATGAAAATGCATTTAAGAAAACTAAAAATAATATAAAGGCGTTAGGACAGACTGAACCAGCAGTTATATTAAGAGATGGACGAATCATTGATGGTAATCGTCGTTTTACATGTTTGAGAGATCTTGCTAAAGAAGATTTAAAATTTAATTATTTAGATGCAATTATCATAAGTAAAGACATACAAGATAGTAAGAAAGAAATAAAATTATTGGAGTTATATTTACAACATGGACGTGAAGAAAGAGTTGGATATAATCCAATAGATAGATTAGTTGGTGTATATAATGATGTTATAAAAAATAAATTAATTACAGTTGAAGAATATGCTAAAAATACAGGACAAAAGACTAGTGAAGTTACAAAATTGATTGATCGTGCAAATTTAATGGTCGAATTCTTAGAATTTATTGATATGCCAGAACATTATTATTTAGCTCGCGACTGGGAATTAGATGGTCCATTAGGAGAAATAAAAGCTGTACTTAATAAGATAAAAACAGAAGAAGAACGGGAAGATGTAAAAAATATTATTTTCACTAATATAGCTCTTAAACCGAATACGGATATGACCCGTTATATAAGAAAAATAAAAAATTTAGTTAATACATCACAATTTAAACCTTTCATTGAAGACAACTTGGAGTTATGTGAAAGATTTTTAGAAAAATTCGATGACAAAGAAGAAGAAACAACTGTTGAATTTATTAATAAAGAAGTACGTGGCGATGAAGAACTAAAAGATGATCTTAAAAATACTTATGATAAATATCAAGAAAAAGTAAAAAAAAGAAACAGTATTAATGCTCCTAAAAACCAAATAGAAAAAGCAATAGACGCTTTACAAAATATTGATTTTGATATTGTATTAAGATTAGACGATGAAACTGATTATCCTCAATTTTTAAATTCCTTAGAAAGATTAGAAGAAGAAATTAAAAATATTAAGCATGAGGTGTATGGTAATGTTTCAAGTTCAAATGAATCATAACGAGGAGCTAACATTAGAAGCAAACGAGCAATTATTAAAAAAAGTAATCAAGCACCGAATATATAAATTACGTATTAAAAAATATGTGGAAGAGTATACTAATTCCAAAATTGTATTTAGAAAAAATGTATATTATAAAGATATTTATAATATTGTTGAGCAAATAAAAAAATTAGCTATTAAATTAGGGGTAAGTGTTAATATCAATGAAAATGTTACTCAGTATATTAACAGAATAAATTCATATATTGATTATAAATATACTATTGGTAATGATATTAAAAATGATGATCTTAGATTTAATGAAAGATATTTTGAATTCGAGAGAATAGTTAATCAAACGTTAGAGAGACAATTAAGACCAAAACAAATGAAGGATGCTTTTTACTTAACAATGATGCAAAAATCAGGAAACTTTTCTGTTCCTGGTTCAGGAAAAACTTCTACAGTATATGGTATGTATGCATATTTAAATACTATCAACAAAGTAAATAAAATTTTGATGATTGGTCCTTTAAACTCATTTAGTTCTTGGATAACTGAATATCAATCTTGTTTTGGTGATAGTCGAAAATTAGCTTATTTAAATATAAAAGATCTTAATACAACTAATGAGAAGAAAATGGTTCTAAAATATGAAAGTTTTAATAAAGAATTGATATTACTTAACTATGAGGTTCTTAATACTCTAGAAGAAGAAATTAAGGATTTAATCACTGAAGATACATTAGTTGTATTTGATGAAGTTCATCGTATCAAAAATCCTGTCGGAATGAGAGCTAGTTCTGCCTTAAGAATTACAAAAGACGCTAAGTATATGGTAGCTTTAACTGGTACACCTATTCCTAATGGCTACAAAGATATTTATAATCTTTTGAATTTATTGTATCCATATGACTATAATCATTTCTTTAATTTTGAAATACCACTATTAAGTAATCCTAATAATTCAGAAATCAAAATGATTAACGATAAAATTCAACCTTTTTTTACAAGAACATCAAAAGAAGAATTAGGTGTACCGCCTTCAAATGAGGATAAAATTATTGACATAGAAGCTAGTCTTGAAGAACAAGAATTATTTAAAATTATCTTATCAAAGTATAAATCTAATCAATTAGCTTTATTTGCTAAAATTATGCAATTAGAAAGCTCCCCTTCACTTTTATTAGAAACATTAGATTTGAAAGAATTTGAAGAAATGCTTGATTTAAGTGTTAATCATGAAAAATTTGTTGAATACCAAGATTATTCGAAAGAAGTAGAGGAGTTAGTATATAAAATTGATAAAACATCTAAAATGAAAGAACTATTAAAACTTATTAATAAAATAGTAAGTGAATCTAAAACAGCAATAGTTTGGTGTATTTTTGTGAAAACTATGTATAAATTAAAAAGTGATTTAAATAAAATGGGTATAAAAGCAGAAGTGATTTCAGGTGCAGTAAGTCAAGATGAAAGAAATAGAATTATTAATAAATTTAAAAATAAAGAAGTTGAGATACTTATTACAAATCCACACACTTTAGCAGAATCTGTTTCTCTTCATAAAACCTGTCATGATGCAATTTACTTTGAGTATAGTTACAATTTAGTCCATTTACTACAATCTAAAGATAGAATACATAGATTAGGGTTAAAATCAGATGATTATACACAATACTATTATTTTCAGCAATATTATCAAATGGAACAAGGGAACTACTCCCTAGGTGAAAGAATATATAAAAGATTATCTGAAAAAGAACAATTAATGTTAGATGCTATTGATAATCATGAGTTAGAAATATTACCTACTGAAGATGAAGACTTAGAATTTTTCTTTACTCATTTAATAGATAAATAAAAATTCTATTAAGAGAGATGGGTAATGACTAAGAATAGATAAATGGTAGTTAATATATAGAAGATTCATATTAAATTAGTATTAACATAATGATTGATTCAACAGAATGTGTTGTTAAGAGACCTATTGAAGAAATGAGTTTATCTGCTAAAATTACAAAATTAACTGGAAGAAAAATTGTGAAGTAAGTCGAAATTACAGTTAATAATTGATAAAAATTCAAAAAACATAGATCATTCCTCATCGAAAAAAGATAAACTAAAAAAATAAGTATGAGCATCCCTCACCGTAAAAGTGAAGGATGCTCTAGTTTTATTAGAAAATAGTTCTCATTTTGATAGGTAATGGTTAATAATTGTCTGTAAATCATTATTAAGTACGGTTGCTATAGAGTCATCATTCATAAAATCATCATAGATGTTATCCAATATTTCTTCATCTTCAATTGCTGCGAAATGATGTACTAGTCCTTTTACGATAGATATATAATTTTGTGATGCTAAGCAACTAGCAACCGTTCGCCAGTCTGATTGTGTAGTGTGATGGTTCATAGATAATCCTCCTTTTATTTCAATGTCCATTTTTGACGTGCTTTAGGATTGAGTGGATGCATAATTTCATTAGTTGCGGGGTTCATGAGTTGCTTTACTTTCTTTTTATGTGGTTTCAACATTTCTAATACTTCATTGACACGTGCTTCAACAACGGGTTTTTTAGCGTAAGCGCCCCAAGCTAATATAACTTCATCCGATTCTTTCACAGCCTTCATAATTTGAATATTTGTATGATTATCAAAAGCATTTTTTGAATGTTTAATATTAATAGGTGTTGTAATATTAGAATATAGATTCACAAAATTGATTGAACCAAATGCATCCATTTCTGAAACTTTGTTCATAATGAGCTGAGTTGTTAAGTCGATGTTGAGAATGCCATCATAATGTGGATACATTGTAATGATTGTAATTGTTTGTTTTTCACTATCCCATTTTTTCTTAAGTAGATAGCGATGTTCTTGGTCATCACTGAATATAGCTTCGGTTTCTAATGTACTTTTGATTGTTTTCATGTAATTTTCACTCCTTTAGTATTCTTCGGGCAAAAGCATCACATAATAAAAAACGTCTACATCATCTTCACGAATGACGTAGACTTTCTTAGGTAATGCGTTTTGATTTTTTACATAGTTTGTATAGTGATATTCCAATTTGTATGCGGGTTGTTCTTGTTCATGTGTAATAGAGAGTATATTATTATCTTCTTGTAGTTTAAAAATGTGTAGGTAATCTGTATGAGGTTGATTATCTCTTTCTTTTACTATATTCCAAAGTAAGATTTGAAGATCTAGAGATAGTTGTTCACTAATGCCTCTTGTAATGTATCGATTGATTTTCATATTATTTTACCTCATCTTGAATTTCTTTCATGATAACAATAGCTTGGCTAATAATCGTAACAGATATTTGTGCCACTTTGATCCAATTATTCATGGTCATTCCCTCCTTGTTTTAGTAAATGACGTTCATCGATAATCGTATTTTTAGTGTCTGTGAGGTACAGAAAGTCCATATCAAAATGATCCAGATAACCAATGCTGATGAGTTGGTTATTGGCATACATTAAAAATGGATAGATACTTAGGTCATGTAGTTCATTATTGTAGTAGGTATAAGTTTCAAGTGTAAGATGTGCAAGTGGGGAATCATTAATAAAACGTTCGGGTAGTATATTTTCTGCTGCTTCCTCAAGTGCTTCACATTCCCAAGTTTCGTTGTTAGATAGTTGGAATAGA
>NZ_JAESMI010000147.1:0-1015 GCF_017893095.1 Staphylococcus sp. GDX8P80P
ACAGGAGCAGTAACAATTCCAGATTATCCATCAGAAAAAGGAACAACCAGTAATCACAGTTAATAACCCAGGTAATTTACCAAATGGAACTACACCAGGAACAGTAAATGTCCCAGTAACAGTGACATATCCAGATGGAAGTGTAGATCATATTGATGTACCTGTGACAACAGGAGAAAAACCTGCTAATAACAATGTCACTTATGAACCAGTAACAACTGGAGTGAAACATGATTATGGAACACCAACAACATCAGATGATGTAATTGGTTCAGTAACAGTTCCTAATTATCCAACAACAGGGGAACAACCGGTAATCACAGTTAATAATCCTGATAATTTACCAAATGGAACTACACCAGGAACAGTAAATGTTCCAGTAACAGTGACATATCCAGATGGCACAGTAGATCATATTGATGTACCTGTAACAACTGGTAAAAAACCAGCAGCTACTGCTACTAAATATGAACCAACAAGTGATGTTGTTCGTAAGCCATATGGAGTACCAACAACTGAGGGTGATGTAACTGGAGCGGTAACTGTTCCTAACTATCCAACGACAGGAGAACAGCCAGTAGTTACAGTGGATGATCCAGAAAGTTTACCAAATGGTGAAAATCCTGGCACATATTATGTTCCAGTAACAGTAACTTATCCAGATGGTTCACAAGATCATATCACAGTAGAAGTTGTCATTGACGAAGAACCAATTGATAGTGACGCAGATGCAGACAGCGATGCAGACGCAGATAGTGATGCAGACGCAGACAGTGATGCAGACGCAGATAGCGATGCCGACGCAGACAGTGACGCAGACGCAGATAGTGATGCCGATGCAGACAGTGATGCAGACGCAGATAGCGATGCCGATGCAGATAGTGATGCCGATGCAGATAGTGATGCCGACGCAGATAGCGATGCCGACGCAGACAGTGATGCCGACGCAGATAGTGACGCAGATGCAGACAGCGATGCAGACGCAGATAGTGATGCAGACGCAGACAGTGACGCA
>NZ_JAESMI010000015.1:0-16518 GCF_017893095.1 Staphylococcus sp. GDX8P80P
AACTTTATGTCCCGGACTCTTCTTTATTTGCAATACTTGATATTGTCGGCTGGCTGTCTTAGGGGACAGCTTCAGCCTGTAGTCCTTTTAAAGAAATACTTAGATGAACATTTACTCATTCTGTTGTGATGCTTGCCTAGGGGGGGATGGATCGAGCCACAGTCTTGTAAAATAGTTCTTAGATAGATAATCACTCACATAAGTTGCTTCGCGTTCCTGGGATGCTGTCTCTAAAACAGTTCTTGGATGGATAATATTCTTTGGTTGCGACGCTTTCATGTGGGAAAGGCTCTAAAGTAGTTCTTTGATTTTAATCATTAGAACTACTTGAGTCTGGGACATAAATAATATAATAATACTATTTAGCAAATTCGCAGTAGCTGACTGAACTGAGAAGGCGCTTAAATCAAGCTTTCTCAGTTCTAGTCATCCTTGCGGAGGTGGGCGGGGCCCCAACACAAAAAATCACGAAAGTGATTTTACGAGCTAAGCAAGTTGGGGTTACGACGAATTCAAAAGAATTCTGTCCCGCTCCCTCCTCAACCCCAGCTTGCTTTGCTTGTAGATTTTCTTGTTGAAAATCTCTTTGCTGGGGCCCCGCACACAACGTCATTTGTAGTTCATCTTTAGAATTTCTTACATAAGTGTGTGAGCACTTATGTTCATTAATAATCAACACAATCGTCTTGCCACAATACTTTATATTTATATGTAATTTTATATTGAAATACTAAAAAATATAATATGACTCAAGTAACTCTACCAAAGGATAATAATAGTTATTCTAAAATAGACCATGATGTCACATTGATGAAAATGAAAGAAGATTGTATGAAAAAAGGACAACTGTATGAACTTCAATTCAAAAACAAATAAAAAATGAATGAAGAATTATAATTGTGAATGTTTTAAAGCCCAAATTAATTGAATACTTTTAGAATCTAAAACGAAAACCACCTACAGTCAAAGGAAAATTGATGTGGCGCTTACTTTTAGATTTATGGAGGCGTTTTTGGGTTTCACTCGAATGTCTGTACAAGAGATAAATAAATCCAAAAGAGAACAAGGAATTGTGCTAATGCACATAATATAAAGAAAGTAACAACTCAATGAGCTAAAAATAATCAAAAAAAGTATAAAAAAAGACAATTTCTATATTATTTCAATAGAAATTGTCTTAATTTACTTATCCTGGAACTTTATGTCCCGGACGCTATTACGTCATACGGAAACCATTTATTAATCTTCGTTCACTTTCATAATTACAGGTAAAATCATTGGACGACGTGCTGTTTTATCATATAAATAAGGTTGTAGTGTCTCAATGATTGACGATTTAATTTGATGCCATTGAATATTTGGATTAGCATTTAGTTTTGAAATAACATCAGTTTTAATTTTACGTTGCGCATCGTAAATTAATTGTCCAGATTCTCGCATATATACGAAACCACGAGAAATGATGTCTGGACCAGAAAGCAATTTATTAGTACTGAAATCGATACTAACGACGACTATGACTAAGCCTTCTTCAGATAATAATTTACGATCGCGGATAACGACATTACCAATATCACCAATACCACTACCATCAACTAACACATTTCCAGAAGGTATACGACCCGCTTTACGTGCTGAGTCATGTGTTAATGCAAGCACGTCACCGATATCAAAGATAAAGACATTTTCTTCTTTAACACCACAGTCAGCACCAGTCTGACCATGTGCTTTAAGCATGCGATATTCACCGTGAATAGGTAAGAAGTATTTCGGTTGAATTAAGCGAAGCATTAATTGCTGATCGCCTTGTGAACCGTGACCTGATGTATGGATATTAGATATTTTGCTATGAATTACATCAGCACCAGCTTTATATAAAGCATTAATAGTGCGGTTGATACTCTTAGTATTACCTGGAATAGGTGAAGAACTGAAGACTACAGTATCATCTGGAATAATTTTAATTTGTTTATGCGTTCCATTTGCGATACGAGATAAAGCAGCCATCGGTTCACCTTGAGAGCCTGTACATAGAATAAGTAATTCATGTTTAGGAATATTGTTAATTTTATTTGGCTCCACAAAAGTTTCTGGCGGTGCTTTGATGTAACCCAGCTCCATACCAATTTTAATATTATTTTCCATAGAACGACCAAATGTTACAATTTTACGATTGTATTTAATTGCAGCTTCAACCGCTTGTTGTACACGGTAAATATTAGATGCAAAGGTAGCAAATATAATACGTCCCTTACAATTACGGAAAATCTTATCAACGTTCTGTCCGACTTCTCGCTCACTTAGTGTGAAATCAGGAACTAAGGCATTAGTTGAGTCAGATAGAAGACATAGAACACCTTCTTTACCTAATTCAGCCATTTTAGCAATATTCGCTGGTTCACCTACAGGCGTGAAATCAAATTTAAAGTCACCAGTATGAACAATTTTGCCTTCAGGTGTGTCGATAATTACACCGTAAGCTTCAGGAATACTATGAGTTGTTAGATAAAATGATATTTCAAAGTGTTTCGATTTAATAACACTATCTTCTGTAATCTCATTTAATGACGCATTACGTAATAAGTTGTGTTCATCTAGCTTATTACGTATTAGTCCTAAAGCTAATGGACCACCATAAATAGGTACATTAATTTGTTTTAATAGGTAGGGCACACCACCTATATGGTCTTCATGTCCGTGCGTTATGAATAGACCGACAATTTTATCTTGATTTTGTTCGAGGTAAGTGTAATCAGGAATGACGTAGTCAATTCCTAGTAAATTATCATCGGGGAATTTAATTCCAGCATCTATGATGACGATTTCGTTCTTATATTCGATGGCGTAAGTGTTTTTACCGACTTCACCTAAGCCACCTAAAGCATATACACCTACTTCGTTAGAATGTAATTGCTTCATTATTGAGCATTCTCCACGTTGAAATGATCAGAATGTTCTTTTTCATATTCTAAATGTGCGCCCTCTAATTTAGTAATGAATTCGATATTATAATTGCGGTCTTTTAAATAACGTCTTACTTGTTCCTCTGTTTCACCTTCAACATAAATTGTATTTGTGTTTTCACGAACGATTACTTCGTCTTTGTTATGTTGGAAAAATACTTTAAATACTGTCATATTGGATAGTTCCTCCTAAATTTAAACATCTTAATTGATTTTATTAATCTGAAACCTTAATCAACTTGATACGTCCAGTCATATTGCGTAGGTTAATAGTAGTACTTTGTCAATTTACAATTATTTGTAAATATTGATTTCTCTACGTGTTGATATTAGCGTCATGTTATAAATATCAACCTAATAGTTATGTGATTAAGCACAATATGATATGTTTCTGACTTTCAAGCGTGTATTAAGGCAAATATAAATGTCGTTCATTATTTGAAAATTAGCATTACACTAAGATTTCAGTTACTATTTATTTTACATTATGTATATAAATAAATAAAGCAGTTTATATCTGTTCAACACTTCAATTACTAGATATAAAGTCTAAATATTATTAAATAAGTAAGAATTAAATTTATTGTTCAAGTCGTGGATAAATAAAAAACTCAAACTACTTCCATATTTGAAAATAGCTTGAGTAAAATAAACTTGATTAAAGTTAAACCTCAACTGAGTCTGGTAATGGTGCTAATGGATTGTCTTGATCAATATAATCATAGAACATAATACCATTTAAATGATCGATTTCATGTTGGAAAATAATCGCAGGATAACCTTTTAATCTCAATTTAACTTCATTACCGTCAATGTCTAATGCTTTAATGGTTACTCTATAATGTCTATGAACTAATCCAGGAATATTTTCATCCACACTCAAACAACCTTCACCAGTAGGTAAATAGGCGTGTTGAACACTGTGGCTCATGATTTTAGGATTAACCAGCATATAGTCATATGATTTACCGTTTCCATCATCAGGTAAGTAAACAGCAATCATTCTTTTAGAAACATTGATTTGAGGCGCAGCTAAACCAACGCCTGAACGTAAACCATATTTTTTAGCAATGTCATCATCTTGACTGTTAATTAAAAATTGACGCATTTCTTTTAATGTATTTCTATCTTCATCAGATAACGGTAAATTTACGTCTTCCGCTTTAGCGCGTAACGCAGGATGACCATCTCTGATAATATCTTTCATAGTTAACATGTCATACACCTTCCTTATAATAAAATATAACAGAAAAACGAATCATAAGTACATTATCTTATTTCATTTGATTTATAAAGCATAATTCTATATGATAACAGTCGAATGACTACGAGGAGGTTTACACTCAATGAAACTACGTAAAACAGTTGCAGTAGTAGCAGCGTCGACAGTTTTATTAGCAGGTTGTACAACAGATAAAAAAGAAGTGAAAGCATACAATGAAAATGTTCAAAAGGCGTTTGATAAAGAACAACCTATTAATAGTATTAGCAAGAAATTAAATTCTCTCGAAGAAAAGAAACAAGATCTATATAAAAAAGCGAATAATGATAATGATGAAACACGTAAGAAAGCAGCTGATGATATTCTTGATAATATCAAACAAAGAGAAGATACATTTGATAAAGAAATAGCAGCATTAGATGATTCTAAGAAACAATTTAATAAAGGCGAGTCACACATCAAAGAAATTAAAAGTGATGACAAGAAAAAAGAACTTAAACAATTAGATGATGCAGTTAAAAACAAATATAAAGTACATGACAAATATGCGGATGCCTATAAGAATGTTTTAGATAAAGAAAAAGATTTATTCGAACTTATCAAACAGGATGGTATAACGCAATCTCAAGTAGATGAAAAGAATGATGCATTAAATAAAGCACAGAAGAATTTCCAAGACAAATTTAAAGAATATTCAAAAGCTATGAACACAGTAAATAAAGAAAAACAAGATGTTGATAATCTGTAGTACTTTGGGTATTGATACAGATTGAATATCGATAATGATACAGTTGAAAAAACTGTATCTTTTTTAGTAATACAGAACTTTATTAAAATATTTAACAGTACAAATAAATTGTGGTACACTATGAGAGGATAAAATGAATTTCTATTATATGGGAAAGGTATGGTGAATTGAATGGCTCCTAAGTTACAAGCCCAATTCGATGCAGTAAAAGTATTAAATGATACTCAGTCGAAATTTGAAATGGTTCAAATTTTGGATGTTGATGGTAATGTCGTAAATGAAGACTTAGTACCTGATTTAACTGATGAACAACTAGTAGAATTAATGGAAAGAATGGTGTGGACACGTATTCTTGACCAACGTTCTATTTCATTAAATAGACAAGGTCGATTAGGTTTCTATGCGCCAACAGCTGGACAAGAAGCTTCACAATTAGCTTCACAATACGCTTTAGAAAAAGAAGACTTCATCTTACCAGGTTACCGTGACGTGCCACAAATCATTTGGCATGGTTTACCATTAACTGAAGCTTTCTTATTCTCAAGAGGACACTTCAAAGGAAATCAATTCCCTGAAGGTGTTAATGCATTCAGTCCACAAATCATTATCGGTGCACAATACATTCAAACTGCTGGTGTAGCATTCGGTATTAAAAAACGTGGTAAAAAAGCAGTAGCGATCACTTACACTGGTGACGGTGGTTCATCACAAGGTGACTTCTATGAAGGTATCAACTTTGCTTCAGCTTACAAAGCACCAGCAATTTTTGTTATCCAAAATAACAACTATGCTATTTCTACTCCACGTAGTAAACAAACAGCAGCAACTTCATTAGCTCAAAAAGCTATTGCAGTAGGTATCCCTGGTATCCAAGTTGATGGTATGGATGCATTAGCTGTATACCAAGCTACTAAAGAAGCTCGTGATCGTGCTATTAATGGTGAAGGTCCAACATTAATTGAAACTATGACTTATCGTTATGGTCCTCATACAATGGCTGGAGATGACCCAACTCGTTACAGAACTTCAGATGAAGATGAAGATTGGAAGAAAAAAGACCCATTAGTTCGTTTCAGAAAATTCTTAGAAAATAAAGGTTTATGGAACGAAGATAAAGAAAATGAAGTTATTGAACGTGCTAAAGACGACATCAAGAAAGCTATCAAAGAGGCTGACAATACTCCAAAACAAACAGTTATTGACTTAATGGATATCATGTACGAAGATATGCCTCAAAACTTAGCTGAACAATATGAAATTTACAAAGAGAAGGAGTCGAAATAAGCCATGGCACAAATGACAATGGTTCAAGCGATTAACAATGCGCTTAAAACTGAATTGCAAAATGACGAAAACGTAGTAGTTTTCGGTGAAGACGTTGGTGTTAACGGTGGTGTATTCCGTGTAACTGAAGGTTTACAAAAAGAATTCGGTGAAGATCGTGTATTCGATACGCCATTAGCTGAATCTGGTATCGGTGGTTTAGCTCTTGGTTTAACTGTAGAAGGTTTCCGTCCAGTAATGGAAATCCAATTCCTTGGTTTCGTATTTGAAGTATTTGACGAAGTTGCTGGTCAAATTGCTCGTACACGTTTCCGTTCAGGTGGTTCTAAAGTAGCGCCTGTTACAATCCGTGCACCATTCGGTGGTGGTGTTCATACACCTGAATTACACGCTGATAACTTAGAAGGCATTTTAGCTCAATCACCAGGTATTAAAGTAGTTATTCCTTCAGGCCCATATGATGCTAAAGGTTTATTACTATCATCAATCAGATCAAATGATCCAGTTGTATATTTAGAGCACATGAAATTATACCGTTCATTCCGTGAAGAAGTTCCAGAAGAAGAATATACAATTGACATCGGTAAAGCTAATGTGAGAAAAGAAGGTAACGACATCACATTAATCGCTTACGGTGCAATGGTTCAAGAATCTGAAAAAGCTGCTGAAGAATTAGAAAAAGAAGGTTACTCAGTAGAAGTTATTGACTTGCGTACTGTACAACCTATCGACATCGATACTTTAGTTGCTTCAGTTGAAAAAACTGGTCGTGCTGTAGTAGTTCAAGAAGCACAACGTCAAGCTGGTGTTGGTGCTACAGTAGCTGCTGAATTAGCTGAACGTGCTATCCTTTCATTAGAAGCACCAATCGCTCGTGTAGCTGCTGCTGATACAGTATACCCATTTACTCAAGCTGAAAATGTTTGGTTACCAAACAAAAACGACATCGTTGAGCAAGCTAAAGCTACATTAGAATTCTAATACTTTTAGCTTAACAATTAGCTAGCAATCAGACTTATAGGAAGTAAGTAAGTAACATGTTTACTTTTTACTCTATGTGTGAATAAGTAAGTGTAAACTAGAGGCGTAGGGCAAAGTAATTTGATGTAGTGGTTCAAATTATTCTGTCCTTGCTCTATGTTATAAATTTATTAAATGATGAATAAGAAATCTAGGAGGACAAGAACGTGGCATTTGAATTTAGATTACCCGACATTGGTGAAGGTATCCACGAAGGTGAAATTGTAAAATGGTTTGTTAAAGCCGGAGATACAATTGAAGAAGATGATGTATTAGCAGAGGTTCAAAATGACAAATCTGTAGTTGAAATCCCATCTCCTGTTAGCGGTACTGTTGAAGAAGTTGTAGTTGACGAAGGTACTGTAGCAGTAGTAGGTGATGTTATTGTTAAAATCGACGCACCTGATGCAGAAGATATGCAATTTAAAGGTGGTCATGATGACGATGCTTCATCAGAAGAAGCACCAGCTCAAGAAGAAGCTAAAACAGAAGAAGCACCAGTAGCATCAGCTTCACAAGATGAAGAAGTAGATGAAAATAGACAAATCAAAGCTATGCCATCTGTTCGTAAATATGCTCGTGAAAAAGGCGTTAACATCAAAGCAGTAGCTGGTTCAGGTAAAAATGGTCGAATTACTAAAGAAGATATCGACAACCACTTAAATGGTGGCGGTGCGCAAGCAGCAACAGCTTCAAACGAAAGTGCAGCTGCTTCAACATCAGAAGATACTTCTGCAGTTCAAACACAATCTGTACCTGAAGGTGACTTCCCTGAAACTACAGAAAAAATCCCAGCAATGCGTAGAGCAATTGCGAAAGCAATGGTTAACTCTAAACACACTGCTCCTCACGTAACATTAATGGATGAAATTGATGTTCAAGATTTATGGGATCACCGTAAAAAATTCAAAGAAGTTGCAGCTGAACAAGGTATTAAATTAACTTTCTTACCATATGTTGTTAAAGCATTAGTTTCTGCACTTAAAAAATACCCAGCACTTAACACTTCATTCAACGAAGAAGCTGGCGAAATCGTACACAAACACTATTGGAACATTGGTATTGCTGCTGACACTGAAAGAGGTTTATTAGTACCTGTAGTTAAAAATGCAGACCGTAAATCAATCTTCCAAATTTCAGATGAAATCAACGAATTAGCTGTTAAAGCACGTGATGGTAAATTAACATCTGACGAAATGAAAGGTGCTACATGCACAATCAGTAATATCGGTTCAGCTGGTGGACAATGGTTCACTCCAGTTATCAACCACCCAGAAGTAGCTATCTTAGGTATTGGCCGTATTGCTCAAAAACCTATCGTTAAAGACGGTGAAATCGTAGCAGCTCCAGTATTAGCTTTATCATTAAGCTTTGACCACAGACAAATTGATGGTGCAACTGGACAAAACGCTATGAATCACATTAAACGCTTATTAAATAATCCAGAATTATTATTAATGGAGGGGTAAAACATGGTAGTTGGAGATTTCCCAATTGAAACAGATACTATTGTAATCGGAGCAGGTCCTGGTGGATACGTTGCAGCAATTCGTGCAGCACAATTAGGACAAAAAGTTACTATCGTTGAGAAAGGTAACTTAGGTGGTGTATGCTTAAACGTTGGTTGTATTCCTTCTAAAGCATTATTACACGCTTCACACCGCTTTGTAGAAGCACAACACTCTGAAAACTTAGGTGTTATCGCTGAAAGCGTATCACTTAAATTTGACAAAGTTCAAGAATTCAAAAAATCAGTTGTTAACAAATTAACTGGTGGTGTTGAAGGCTTATTAAAAGGTAATAAAGTTGAAATCGTTAAAGGTGAAGCATATTTCGTTGATAATAATAGCTTACGTGTTATGGACGAAAAAAGTGCTCAAACTTATAACTTCAAACACGCTATTATCGCAACAGGTTCTAGACCAATCGAAATTCCTAACTTTGAATTCGGTAAACGTGTTATCGATTCAACAGGTGCTTTAAACTTGCAAGAAGTTCCAGGTAAATTAGTCGTTGTCGGCGGTGGTTACATTGGTTCAGAACTTGGTACTGCATTTGCTAACTTCGGTTCAGACGTTACTATTTTAGAAGGCGCTAAAGAAATTCTTGGCGGATTCGAAAAACAAATGGTTCAACCAGTTAAAAAAGGCATGAAAGCTAAAGGCGTTGAAATCATTACTGAAGCAATGGCTAAAAATGCTGAAGAAACTGAAAATGGCGTTAAAGTTACTTATGAAGCTAAAGGTGAAGAAAAAACTATCGAAGCTGATTATGTATTAGTAACTGTTGGTCGTCGTCCAAACACAGACGAATTAGGTTTAGAAGAATTAGGCCTTAAATTCGCTGATCGTGGATTATTAGAAGTAGACAAACAAAGCCGTACTTCTATCGACAATATTTATGCAATTGGTGATATCGTTCCTGGTTTACCACTTGCTCATAAAGCAAGTTATGAAGCTAAAGTAGCTGCTGAAGCTATTTCTGGCCAAGCATCAGAAGTAGACTACATCGGTATGCCAGCTGTATGTTTCACTGAGCCAGAATTAGCTCAAGTTGGTTACACTGAAGCACAAGCTAAAGAAGAAGGTTTAGATTATAAAGCTTCTAAATTCCCTTATGCTGGTAATGGCCGTGCATTATCATTAGATGATACTACTGGTTTCGTTAAACTTATCACATTAAAAGAAGACGGTACTGTTATCGGTGCACAAATTGCTGGTAATGGCGCTTCAGACATTATCTCTGAATTAGGTTTAGCTATTGAAGCTGGTATGAATGCTGAAGATATCGCATTAACTGTACACGCTCACCCAACATTAGGTGAAATGTCTATGGAAGCTGCTGAAAAAGCAATTGGATTACCAATCCACACTATGTAATAATTAATGATTAGTCGAATAGACTAATTTCATAAATTGAATAACTGTATTATAGTTATTTAACAGTCAACAGGGGTGCAACTCAAGTTCATATTTGAACTTGGTTTCACCCCTGTTTTAATATTATCTAGCTGTAATGGGTATAAGATTAATAACGGCTAAAATAATAAAAAGGAGGGTTTAGATGGAGTATCAATATCCGCTAGATTTAGATTGGACTAACGAAGAAATGGTCGATGTGATTGCCTTTTTCAATAAAATTGAAAGCTATTATGAAAAATCGGTCAATGGTCAAGACTTAATACAGCATTATAAACGTTTTAAAGAAATCGTTCCTGGTAAAGCAGAAGAAAAGCAAATATTTAAAGAATTTGAAGAAAAAAGTAGTTATAACAGTTACAAAGTCATACAAGAAGTGAAAAATAATCCTGATCAAACGTCGTTTAGCGCTAATTAACTTAGCGTTGTTCTATGTGAACTATCAAAACTTATAAAGTCTATTAGATTAATTTATATTTAATTTCAAAAAACTATTGAAGTCAAAGCTATATTTTGATACTTTTATTAAGCATTAAACAAAATGTTTAATATTAGTAAACAAGATATAGCTTTTTTTAAGGTGATTAACAATGCAAATTGGTAATAAATTACGTAATTTAAGACGTATAAAGAATTTAACACAAGAAGAGTTAGCAGAACGTACAGATTTGTCCAAAGGATACATCTCTCAAATTGAAAGTCAGCATGCTTCTCCTAGCATGGAAACCTTTTTAAATATTCTAGAGGTGTTAGGTACATCTCCAAGTGATTTTTTTAAAGAAAAATCAAAAGAAAAAGTGCTTTATACGAGAGATGAGCGCACTGTTTATGATGAATATGATAGAGGATATGTTCTTAATTGGTTGGTAATGAAATCAAATGAATTTGAAATGGAACCGCTCATATTATCATTGAAACCAGGTGCATCCTATAAACATTTTGATCCATCTGAATCAGACACATTTATATATTGTTTAAAAGGATGTGTAACGCTGACTTTAGGAAAGTCACGATACCAGGCTAATGAAGAGGATGTTTTATACTTTAGGGCTGATGAAATTCATCAATTACATAATGAAACATCAGAAGAAATAGAAATTTTGATAGTTGCGACAGCATCATATTTATAAGGGAGGAGAATAGTAATGGAGCCATTGTTATCATTTAAAGGTGTAACAAAAGGTTTTGACGATGTAACAATATTGAACAAAATGGATTTAGAGATAGAATCAGGTCATTTCTACACATTACTAGGTCCTTCAGGTTGCGGGAAAACAACGATATTGAAGCTTATAGCTGGATTTGAACAACCAGATGATGGAGATATTATCTATTTAAATAAATCGATAGGTGATTTGCCTGCGAATAAGAGAAAGGTAAATACTGTTTTCCAAGATTATGCTTTATTTCCACATTTAAATGTTTACGATAATATAGCTTTTGGATTAAAGTTAAAAAAATATTCTAAAAAAGATATCGATAAGAAAGTAAAAGATGCATTAAGACTTGTGAAGTTATCAGGATATGAACAACGTAACATCAATGAAATGAGTGGCGGTCAGAAACAGCGTGTGGCAATTGCAAGAGCCATTGTCAACGAACCTGAAATATTATTGTTGGATGAATCATTATCCGCTTTAGATTTAAAATTAAGAACAGAGATGCAATATGAATTACGTGAACTACAAAAACGCCTAGGAATAACATTCATATTTGTAACGCACGATCAAGAAGAAGCATTGGCTTTAAGTGATTATATCTTTGTTATGAAAGATGGTAAAATCCAACAATTTGGTACTCCAACAGATATTTATGATGAGCCGGTCAACCGTTTTGTTGCTGATTTTATAGGTGAATCTAATATCGTTGAAGGCAAAATGGTAGAGGATTTTGTAGTGAATATCTATGGTCAAGACTTTGAATGTGTAGACGCGGGCATACCCTCTGGGAAGAAAGTAGAAGTTGTCATCAGACCTGAGGATATTTCATTAATAGCATCAGACAAAGGGTTATTCAAAGCCACTGTAGACTCAATGTTATTCAGAGGCGTACATTATGAAATTTGTTGCATTGATCGAAAAGGGTATGAGTGGGTAATACAAACAACTAAAAAAGCTGAAGTCGGCAGCGAAGTTGGACTTTATTTTGACCCGGAAGCAATTCATATCATGGTTCCTGGTGAAACAGAAGAAGAGTTTGATAAACGTATTGAAAGTTACGAGGCGTTAGACAATGCGTAATATTAATAAAGTGCTCATCATTCCATATTTATTATGGATGTTATTATTCATTATCATACCAGTTATTTTACTCGTATATTTCTCATTTACCGATCTAAATGGTCATTTTAGTTTTACCAATTATGAGCAAATATTATCATTGAAATATTTAAAGATGATGTGGGATTCAATTTTTTATGCAGCGCTTATTACAATAATTACTTTGTTAATTAGTTATCCGGCTGCTTACTTTATTCGTGCATCAAAAAATCAAAATATGTGGTTGCTCATTTTAATTATTCCTACGTGGATAAATCTTTTACTAAAAACATATGCGTTTATTGGCATATTAAGTCATGAAGGTTTGATTAATAAATTTCTTAATTTTATTCATTTACCGGCAGCTAATCTTTTATTTACGCCAGGCGCATTTTTATTAGTAGCAAGTTATATTTATATACCATTTATGATTCTACCGATATTTAATAGTATGAAAGCAATTCCTAATAATTTGTTACAAGCTTCAAGTGATTTAGGTGCTAGTCCTTTTACAACTTTTAGAAAAGTAATCGTACCTTTGACTAAAGAAGGTGTCATGACAGGCATTCAAGTAACCTTTATCCCAGCATTATCATTATTCATGATTACACGATTGATTGCGGGTAATAAAGTAATTAATATTGGTACATCAATTGAAGAACAATTTCTAGTGATTCAAAATTATGGTATGGGTTCTACAATTGCTATTTTCTTAATTGTATTTATGGCTTTTATTTTAATTATTACTAAATCAAAATCAACGGACGAAAGAAGGTGAATTAAATGAAGTGGTATGGAAAATTATATATTGGCATCCTATTAGTTATATTATATGTTCCGATATTTTTCCTTATGTTTTATTCATTTAATTCAGCGGGAAATATGATTCATTTTGAACATTTCACTTTAGAGCATTATCAAAGTCTGTTTCAAAATGACCGTTTAATGTCTGTTATTTTTAATACAATAGCAGTTGCACTATTAGCGGCAGCGATTTCTACTATTATAGGAACATTTGGTGCTATTTCGTTATATTACTTAAGAAATAAAAAATTCAAAGTAACTTTGTTAACACTTAATAATGTACTAATGGTTTCCTCAGATGTAGTGATAGGCGCTTCATTTTTAATTATGTTTACAGCAGTTGGACATATAACTGGCTTAGGTTTAGGCTTTGGAACAGTACTTGCATCTCATATTGCATTCTGTATTCCAATTGTTGTTATCGTAGTGTTACCACAGCTTTATGAAATGAATAACAATATATTGAATGCTGCACGCGATTTAGGCGCATCAGAATCACAAATACTTGGACGTGTATTGATTCCAAACTTAATGCCTTCCATTATTGGTGGTTTTTTTATGGCTTTAACGTATTCATTAGATGATTTTACAGTAAGTTTCTTCGTGACGGGTAACGGATTTAGTGTACTGTCTGTCGAAGTCTATGCTATGGCCCGTAAAGGAATTAGTATGGAAATTAACGCCATTTCAACGATTTTATTCGCTGCTATTGTATTAGGAATTGTTGGCTATTATGCAATAAAACGTTCAGTGAAAAAACGACATTTAGCTAAGCGAGGTGTACAACAGTGAAGCAATTTTTACAACTTATATTGGGTGCCATTGTTGTCGGTTTAATTTGCTTAGGTATTAGTCACTGGTTTAAATCGCAAGATAATACGAGTACTGGTGAAAAGATTTATGTATATAATTGGGGCGAATATATTGACCCAGATTTAATTAAACAATTTGAGAAAGAAACGGGCATTCAAGTTGTATATGAAACGTTTGATTCGAATGAAGCGATGGAAGCTAAAATTCGAAATGGTGGAACGCATTATGATGTGGCTTTTCCAAGTGAATATACGGTTCAAAAATTGAAACGTGAAAATTTATTAGAACCACTTGACCATAGTAAGGTTCCCAATATTAAAAACTTAGATCCTAATTATATGAATATGCCATATGATAGAAATAATAAATATTCACTACCTTATTTCTTTGGAACAGTGGGTATTTTATATAATAAACAAGCCTATCCAAATGAAGACTTTAGTAGTTGGCGTACTTTATACCAACCTAAATATAAAAATGATGTTCTATTAGTGGATGGTGCACGTGAAATTATGGGATTAGCTTTAAATAAATTAGGCTATAGTTTAAATGATACTAATCCCAATCATTTAAAAGAAGCGGAGAAGGATTTACATCATCTGGCACCTCAAGTTCGTGGTGTTGTTGGGGATGAGGTTACAATGATGCTTGAACAAAACGAAGGGAATATCGCAGTCGTTTGGAGTGGTGTTGCAGCTCCACTAGTGCAAAATAGTGACAAATATAATTATGTGATTCCTAAAGAGGGGTCTAATCTATGGTTTGATAACATGGTTATTCCTAAGACAGCGCAAAACAAAGAAGGTGCTTATAAATTTATGAATTTCCTTCTTGACGCTAAAAATAACAAACAGAATACAGAGTGGGTAGGATACGCTACACCAAATAAAGCTGCACGTCAGTTATTACCTAAAGAAGTAAGAGATGATCATCGTTTCTATCCAACGCAAAAAGAGCAAGCGCGATTAGAAATTTATAAAGATTTAGGTCCTAAAACATTAGGAGAATATAACGAAAGTTTCTTAAACTTTAAAATGTCTTTAAAATAGACTATAAATAGTAGTTATTTTATAATGAATTAGATATAATTATTTGATAAGTTATATAAGGAGTTGTAATACATGTCAGGAGAACGTTACACGCAAATCAAACGGCCTGTGAGTCGTCTGACTGAAAAACTTTTAGGTTGGTTTAGTTGGATTTTCTTACTTATATTGACGGTTATTACAATGTTTATTGCACTCGTGTCATTTAGTAATGATACATCAATTCAAAATCTTGAAAACTCAATGAATAATAATGAACTAATTCAGCAGATTTTAACAAATAATAGTTTAAATACCACACAATTTGTGATTTGGTTACAAAATGGTGTATGGGCAATTATTGTTTATTTCATAGTATGTTTGCTTATTTCATTTTTAGCGTTAATATCTATGAATATGAGAATACTTTCTGGATTCTTATTCTTAATTGCCTCAATTATTACATTGCCATTGGTATTATTATTCGTAACATTAATTATTCCTATTTTCTTCTTTATCATTGCAATCATGATGTTTGCACGGAAGAGTAAGGTTGAAACAGTACCTATGTACGGTCCATCACAAGGCTATGAACCGCATTACTATCCTAGAGATGAATATAATGATTATGATGATCGTTATTATGGATCAAATAGAAATATTAATGACGACTATGGTTACGATAATCATAACCAGTATGACGATTATGAACAAGACGATGTGGAACCACCACATAAAACTAAAAAATCAGACCGTCGTACACGTCGTAAAAAACCATATTACAATGATGATATCGATAATAATTATCGAGATAACAACTTTGATGACACAACACATCGTAATGATGCTGAGCAAGATTTAGCAACTGACACTGAGGAAGATAAATATAATCAATATCCAAAACGTGCAATCACTGATGAGTACCACACAGATGCTAATGATAATGAAGCAACTGGCGTACTTTCTAGACAGGCTAAATACAATCAGAAATCGAATAAACAATCTCAGTACGATAACAACATTGATGAAGATTCAAATGATTTTGCTGAAAATGTGGTTGATTCAGAGCCGAAAATTGATAAAAAAGAAGAAAAAGCGCAACGTAAAAGAGAAAAGGCTGAACTTAAAGCCAAGAAAAAAGAAAAACGTAAAGCTTATAATCAACGTATGAAAGAGCGTCGCAAAAATCAACCAAGTGCAGTTAGTCAACGACGTATGAATTATGAAGAACGTAAACAAGTATTGAATAAAGATGATATTGAATCAGATAAAGAATTAAATAACAACGAAGATAATAAAGATTAATATCTCCTTAAAGCGAGTCTGGAACATAAATAATATAATAATGCTATTTAGCAAATTCGCAGTAGCTGACTGAACTGAGAAGGCGCTTAATTCAAGCTTTTCTCAGTTCTAGTCATCCTTGCGGGGGTGGGACGACGAATTTAAAAGAATTCTGTTCC
>NZ_JAESMI010000148.1:0-1549 GCF_017893095.1 Staphylococcus sp. GDX8P80P
AGGAGCTTGCTCCTTTGACGTTAGCGGCGGACGGGTGAGTAACACGTGGGTAACCTACCTATAAGACTGGGATAACTTCGGGAAACCGGAGCTAATACCGGATAATATTTCGAACCGCATGGTTCGATAGTGAAAGATGGTTTTGCTATCACTTATAGATGGACCCGCGCCGTATTAGCTAGTTGGTAAGGTAACGGCTTACCAAGGCGACGATACGTAGCCGACCTGAGAGGGTGATCGGCCACACTGGAACTGAGACACGGTCCAGACTCCTACGGGAGGCAGCAGTAGGGAATCTTCCGCAATGGGCGAAAGCCTGACGGAGCAACGCCGCGTGAGTGATGAAGGTCTTCGGATCGTAAAACTCTGTTATTAGGGAAGAACATACGTGTAAGTAACTGTGCACGTCTTGACGGTACCTAATCAGAAAGCCACGGCTAACTACGTGCCAGCAGCCGCGGTAATACGTAGGTGGCAAGCGTTATCCGGAATTATTGGGCGTAAAGCGCGCGTAGGCGGTTTTTTAAGTCTGATGTGAAAGCCCACGGCTCAACCGTGGAGGGTCATTGGAAACTGGAAAACTTGAGTGCAGAAGAGGAAAGTGGAATTCCATGTGTAGCGGTGAAATGCGCAGAGATATGGAGGAACACCAGTGGCGAAGGCGACTTTCTGGTCTGTAACTGACGCTGATGTGCGAAAGCGTGGGGATCAAACAGGATTAGATACCCTGGTAGTCCACGCCGTAAACGATGAGTGCTAAGTGTTAGGGGGTTTCCGCCCCTTAGTGCTGCAGCTAACGCATTAAGCACTCCGCCTGGGGAGTACGACCGCAAGGTTGAAACTCAAAGGAATTGACGGGGACCCGCACAAGCGGTGGAGCATGTGGTTTAATTCGAAGCAACGCGAAGAACCTTACCAAATCTTGACATCCTTTGACAACTCTAGAGATAGAGCTTTCCCCTTCGGGGGACAAAGTGACAGGTGGTGCATGGTTGTCGTCAGCTCGTGTCGTGAGATGTTGGGTTAAGTCCCGCAACGAGCGCAACCCTTAAGCTTAGTTGCCATCATTAAGTTGGGCACTCTAAGTTGACTGCCGGTGACAAACCGGAGGAAGGTGGGGATGACGTCAAATCATCATGCCCCTTATGATTTGGGCTACACACGTGCTACAATGGACAATACAAAGGGCAGCGAAACCGCGAGGTCAAGCAAATCCCATAAAGTTGTTCTCAGTTCGGATTGTAGTCTGCAACTCGACTACATGAAGCTGGAATCGCTAGTAATCGTAGATCAGCATGCTACGGTGAATACGTTCCCGGGTCTTGTACACACCGCCCGTCACACCACGAGAGTTTGTAACACCCGAAGCCGGTGGAGTAACCATTTGGAGCTAGCCGTCGAAGGTGGGACAAATGATTGGGGTGAAGTCGTAACAAGGTAGCCGTATCGGAAGGTGCGGCTGGATCACCTCCTTTCTAAGGATATATTCGGAACATCTCGTAGAGATGAGGAATAACGTGACATATTGTATTCAGTTTTGAATGTTTAT
>NZ_JAESMI010000149.1:0-9394 GCF_017893095.1 Staphylococcus sp. GDX8P80P
ATTTGAACACATTAAAACAGACGATAGAAAGACAATAGATTATGAAATGTTACATGTAACACCACCCATGGGTCCCTTAGGTGTACTTAAAGAAAGTACACTTTCAGATAGTGATGTAGTTCATATACATCAATGAGATAATATATATTTGATTTGTCATTTATTACGGATCCCGTTGACAATATGAGAAAATTCCAATCAAAAACCCGTGATAAACGTTGGTATAACAAGGAAATCCCGGAATCCCACTCATTTTGACGAACAATCAACTCATTATTTATAAGTATTGATGATAGGGTGAGGTCTCTGCTTCCTTATATATATTATTTATTTATAAAAAATAACGGGATTTTGGGATTGTGCTTGCACAATCCTTCTGCTTCTTCGAATTTGCAAATCCCATTCATTTCCCGGTAAAAAATCATCGTGGGATGTTCTTTAGCAATTTCAATATAAGCATCGTGTAGTAGTAGATAGATACCGTCAATTCGTTCTCTCATTAGATAAGTGTTATTGAAATTGATAAAGAGAATTCTAAAAATCGTTAGATAAAATAAGTGAAAGAAGATAGGAAAGATTATTGTCAAACAATAGTTCTATTAGCTAAATAGTAAGATATAGGGTTTGTGGCAAAAATAAAGACGAAGTGCTAAGGGGCACTTCGTCGAGTGGATGGTTATTAAATAGTTGTTTGACAATGTCATTATTCAATTTGAGTGTGACGTAAAATTGCTTCTTATGCTGTTCATCTTTTCGGATTTCAATACAATCGATGACCGTTAGATATAGTGATTTCAACTGTGATTTCTCTAATTTGTCTATATCTTTGAATATTGTTTGTAGTATGTTGGCAATCGTATCAGCATCATAAGAAGGTGCTTCAGCTTGTTTATCTTGTTCTAGTTGATTGATTTGGTCTTTTAGTTGATTCAATTCAGCTTGATAGTTAAGTATCGTTGGCTTCAATACACTGTCTAGTTCTGGTTCATCTTCGATTGTTTTCGTTAGTGTATGCATTTTGGCTTTTATTTCTTCACATTGTGACTGTCGATAGGCAATATCATGATTCAAAGAAGAGACGTCTATTTGACTTCTTTCATTTACTTTTTCGACTAATTGTTTCAATACCTTTTTACTTTTAATAATTTCTAATATCTGGTCCATAACGTATTTTTCTAATACATCTGCTCTAACACTATTGGCTGAACAAACTTTTGAACCTTTGTTTTTAAAATTACTACATGAGTAATATTTGATTCTTTTCTTAGTGCCATCTTTTAATGTGTTTGTCGTATTATCTGCCACCATTGCTGCACCACATTTCGGACATTTTACAATCCCAGTCAGTAGGTTTGTTCCTTTACCGTGAACTTGTGGTTTCTTGCGTCTCTCTTGGCGTTTAAACTGTACTTTATCCCATAAAGCTTTATCAATAATAGGCGCATGCTTACCATCAGCGATAATGGGATCATCATTCAGTCCTTTTCGTCTCTTATCGCTCCAGTGTCTATACTTCGCAAACTGTATCTTTCCAATGTAAAAAGGGTTTGAGATGATGTAGGTAATGGATGAAATACTAAACGGTTTACCTCTCTTAGTTACATAACCTTTGTGATTTAATGCATTCGCAATCTTACGATAACCATGACCTTTGGCGTATGACTCAAAAATATATTTAACAATATTTGCTTCATGTTGATTAATCATGAGCTCCTTTTTACTGTCAGGTACTTTATCATAGCCTAGAGGTAAATTACCTTGGTAATAACCTTCAATGGCACGTTGTCTTTGGCCATTGTAGACATTTTCTACAATCGTATTTCTTTCAAATTCAGAGAAGCTGGCTAAAATTTGAAGCATCAATTTACCTGTAGAGCTGGCAATTTCTATTTTTTCAGTTAGACTAAAAAATTCGACATTAATCTTATACAATTCTTCGACAATATTTAGTAAGTCTGAGGTATTTCTAGCTAAACGATTGGTTTTGTAGACCATAATACAGTCTAACTTACCGTCGTTTGCATCTTTTAACATACGTTGCAGTTCAGGGCGTTGGGTTGTTTTACCAGATATACCACGATCGGTATATTCATTAACAACTTCATAGCCTTGAAATTGACAATAATCTTTGAGTTGGTTCAATTGACCTTGAATACTGTAACCATCGGTTTGCATTTCAGTTGATACACGGGCATATAATCCAATACGTTTCTTTTTGAGTTGTGTCATATGACTTCATTCCTTTCAGGAGTTATTAAATGTGATTGTTCAACGATATTAAGTCGACTGTTTTTAAAGTAGATCTCTTTTAATTGTTTAGTTTGAGTTATCTTAATGTCATCAATCAAAGGTGCTATGTTTTCTAATGTCAATTTATCTTTGATTACATGACGGATTGCTTCGGCAATTTGTTTATGTGAATAATTAGAGTAACGTTCTTCACTTTCAGAGCCAGCAGATAAATGTTTAAACGTCTCGATATCAATTTGATTTTGTGCTAGCTTTTCGATGAGTTGTTCTTGTGTTAGATGTGATTGTCTGTGTTTCATTTGTTGGTATTTTAGAACTTTTAGTATTGTCTCATTTAATTTGTCATGAAATGACTGATTGTTACAATATGCTTTACAAGTGTTGAGGACCTCTGTTTCAATCATTTGCGCATTGATACCTTTAAATGGACACGTATGATAAGCTTCATTCATATTTTTAGGACAGACATAGTAACGTAGAGAACGATGTTCTTTTTTTATCGTTAAGTTTGTTAATGTTGATTGACAGTAAGGACATTTGATTCGTCGCTTTAACTTATTTCTAGAATTGGATCGATTGTGTTGTTTATGAATACGACGCTCTTGTGCTTCCTCAAACGTATCAACATTAATAATAGGTGGAACGATATCATTAAACGTTCCATATTTATTAATGACACGACCACAATAGTTAGGGTTCAAGAGAATATTTCTAACTTGATAGGGCTTACGAGAAATAAAATTCATATCTTTATCCAGCTTTTGAGAAATTTTCTTGTAACCAAGTCCTTGTAAATACCAACGATAAACGGCTTTGATTGTCGGTGCTTCTTCTGCATTTACAATAAAGTGACCTTTGCTGTAGTGATAACCAAAAGGGGCGTGTGTTGTAATCAACTTACCTTGTTTGGCTTTTTCTCTTATCCCATTTCGTGTTTGTTCGCTGATGTTGTTCGATTCCATTTCTGCTAGACTCATGAGTATGTTTAAGCGAAAGCAATCAAACTCTTTAGACAAATCAAAATATCCATCGTTAACACTGATGATTGTGACGTGATGCTTTTTACAAATTTCAAAGAATTGTATGGCATTTTTCAAATTACGATGTAGTCGGTTCAAGCGATAGCAACACAATACTTTACATTTTCCGGACGTAATCATTTCTACCATCTTTTGATAACCCGACCGTTTCGTATTTCGACCGCTTCTCTTATCATCATAAAACGTCACATTAGGCCATCCATATTGCTTAGCAGTATTCAAAATGAGAGATTTCTGAGTCGCTAAACTTTGTTGTTTTAGTGTACTTTGACGTACGTAAGCAACGGCTTCTTCCATGTTATACACCTCCATAGAGATAATATATGTTTATGAATGAATTAGAATGAAAGGTCCAACGTGTTAAAAGCACGTTGGACCGCAATGATTAATTATCGTTCTGTAACTCTTCAATAACTAAATCAGCTAGTAATTCAATCAATTCATCCATTTTATCTACTCCTGTACGATTGCATCTTTAAGTTATTAAAAATCAATTAAATCATCATTCTGTTTTTTCCATGATTCAAGCATCTTTTTGTTATCCAAGTTAATTTTAGCTTTAATAGGTTCAGCATCTTTAGTTAGACCAAAAATAGATGCATATTCTGAATCTAGTTTTAAATGGTAAAAGACAAGTGACTGTTTCTTACCATAGTCATCTTTAACTGTTCGTTTTGTCGTAATTCGATCACGGTCAGATTCAATAAAACCTTTATCTCTTAGTGCATTCACGACATTGTTGACATCCTGAAAGTGCTGTTCTTTCAGCATATCTTTAAATACAGTCGCAATGATTTTGACTTCGATATAATCATCTTTTAAGGCAATTAGTCCATAATTCTCAATCATATTCTTTAACGCTGTGTCATCAGAAAACTTACCACGATTTTGTGCTACAAATTGCGTAACGACTTCAATCGCTTTATCTGCCAGTGATCGTTCAGAGACTGTATGAGTATGATAATCAATAAAGTAATCTTTTATTTTAGTGATATCAATATCTGTAGATAAAACATGACTAAGAATCTTGGCCGAAGTAGTGATAGCCGCATAGCGCTCAAACATACGAATACCAGTATTATTTGTTTCATCCTTCAATTTATCTTTAAACCAATGATGTAATTCAAAAACGGATCAAAAAACAAAGGGCCCTAGAAACTAGGAGCACACTTACACAAGAACAATTGATAGATAAATTAGCTAAAGGAGCCATCGATGCAGAAACGTTCAGAAAACAATCTCAATCGTTACTTCAACAATCAAAACCAACACTATCAATAAATGAGCAACAAATTCAAAAGTCTTTTGAAAATGTAATTCAACAACACTTCACGTTAAGCATGTTATACCGATATATTGATGAAATTCATATTTCTAAAAACAAAAGCCTTGTGGGAATCTATTTCAAAAATGAACCGCTAAACATTGTAAACCAAGCTACGCAATCATCGATTGCTTAATTAATGAAAGGATGAAAAATATGAAAGAAATGAAAAGAAAATCTGTAGGATGTTATGTTAGAGTTTCAATAATTTCTCAAGACATTGATAAATTTAGTATTAATGGTCAAATTACACAAATAAAGGAATATTGCCAACAGGGAAATTATGAATTGCTATACTGATAATTAAAAGTACCCCCGATCGAACGAAAATATCTTTTTGATGACTATTAGTGATAATTGTAATTTTATCCATTAATAGATGAATGGATTGGAATAATACTAAGCCTATTGCTATTCCACCGAGTAAAATTACCCACCCGCCTAATTCAATACTTTCCGGAATCATTTCAAAAAATAATAAGCCAATTATAAGGCCTGCACATAATGAATAAATAAAGCCATGACCACTTTGAAAACCTTCCATTATCCAAGCGAGTCCACCGCCAACACCAATTACAAGTGCGGAAGCTAACGCCCGATCATCCATACTGCACTCATCCCACTATTCTTAAAAAGGCTTTGTTTATTTTACTCTAAAAAATCAAAACAAAATATATGAATTCATATTAAATATTATTTGATTTTTTATTCAGATGGTTATATCATATATATGAACATATATTAATATATGTAGATAAATAGTGATTATTATATATAAGGTTTTGAATTGAAACCTAAAGTGAGGGAAGGATAATGGAAGAAAAAAAGGAATTAGAGGAAGTAAATAATAAGGATTTAGATGATGAAACATTATTTGTCGTATCGCAAACATTTAAAGCGTTAGGTGATCCTACGAGAATCCGGATTCTCCATTTGCTCTTTTATAAGGAGTATTCGGTAAACGGTATTGCTGAAACGCTACATCTTAGACAATCAACAGTTTCCCATCAATTGCGGTTCTTGAAAAATTTACGGTTAGTAAAATTCCGAAGGGAAGGCACAACATTGTTTTATTCCCATGATGATGAACATACTATGAATATGCTAAAACAGGCGATCGATCACGCCTGTCATCACTAGTATTCCGTAAACCAGTAATGAGTGTTAATAATAATTCACGTCATTAATATTGTTATATGATCATATAACAATATTATAGGCATATGAAAAGGGGGTTTTGCAATGGATATGGAAAACAAAAAAACAGAATGGAAAGCGTTGTATGATATCTCGAAGGAAAGTGAGATGGGTGTAGCAGAGAGGGTTAGTGAATACGGTTGATAAATTCATAGGATGTATTATTGGATACAAAAAGTTTGGATGTGGTCAATTAACGTCCTGGTTTAGTAAAGCTTACTGCGAATATATTGGAACCCGATATATCATATTTATTTAGAAAGGTGATAGAAATGAAAAATATTCAAGAGCAACAAGCACACGAAAGTCATAGCCACGATCATAGTCATGATCATGATCACGGAAAAATGCCAATTATTTCATATTTTATTGGCTTAGTGTTGGCTATAATTGGGCTTTTTTTAAGTGATGCAAATTTATTAATACAAAACATCTTATTTTCAATTGCCACAATCACAGCCGGCTACCATGTAATTATTCTCGAAGGAATTGGAGAGACAGTTGAAAATACTAAATTAAAGGGAAAATTCACTCCTAATTCTCATATTCTAATGGGATTAGCTGCAATCGGGGCTTCTCTGATAGGGAGTTTTTGGGAAGGAACCCTTTTGATACTTATTTTTTCCGGCGCTCATTTTCTTGAAGATTACGCTGAAGGAAGAAGTAAAAGAGAAATTACTAAGCTACTCGAAATGAACCCAACGACAGCTAAATTAATCCTACCTGATGGAAACACAAAAATTGTTGATGTCAGTGAATTAAAAGTTGGAGATCAACTCCAAGTGCTGAACGGTGATCAAGTTCCAATTGATGGGATTATTTTATCCGGTACTACCTCAATTGATGAATCTTCTATTAATGGAGAAAGTATACCGAAAGAGAAATCTAAGGGTGACGAAGTTTTTGGAAGTACGATTAATGGAACAGGTACTTTTACTATGGAAGTCACTAAGGAAAACAAGGATACTGTATTCTCTAAAATTTTACAATTAGTTAGTCAAAACCAAGATAATCAAACAAAAGCTGCCAGTATCATTCAAAAATTCGAGCCTAAATATGTTAATATAGTTTTAATCGCAATACCATTAGTAATGTTACTTGCTCCTTTTCTATTTGATTGGACATGGTCGCAAAGTGTTTACAGGGGATTAGTGATTTTAGTCGCAGCTTCACCGTGTGCTTTGGCAGCAGCTACTGTATCTGTAACATTGTCTACAACATCTAACCTAGCTAAAAAAGGCGTGCTTTCAAAAGGAAGTACTTACCTATCACAATTAGCGGATATAGATGCAATTGCCTTCGATAAAACAGGAACCCTTACGAACGGAGAACCTAAAGTAACAAATTACTATTTCACTCATTCTGTGAACGAAGAAAATATTATTGATATTATAGTCGCCCTTGAAAAGGAATCCAATCACCCACTCGCTAATGCTATTTTAGAAAAATTTGAAGTTAAAAATAAAATAGACATCGAAGTTACTAATCAAATTGGAAAAGGTCTGACAGGAGATTATAATGGAAAAAATTATCGTATTGGTAAGCCTACTTCTTTTGAAAGTGCTTCTGAAGAGTATACCCAGTTCAATCATGATTGGGCATCAGAAGGAAAGACGGTTGTATACGTAGCAGAAAATGAAGAAGTTATTGGGATTATAGCTCTAATGGATATTCCGAATGAGCATGCTAAAGAAACAATTAATTACTTTAAGAAACTTGGTATCCACACGACTTTAATTACTGGTGATTCGGAAATGACGGGAAAAGCTGTAGGCGAACAATTGGGAATAGACGAAGTTATCGCTAATGTAATGCCTGAAGATAAATCCAGAATTATAGAAGAACAAAAAGAAAAATTTGGAGTTACTGCCATGGTTGGAGATGGTGTGAACGATGCACCGGCCCTTGTTAATGCTGATGTTGGTATAGCTATGGGGGGCGGTACTGATGTGGCAGTAGAAGTATCTGATTTGGTTTTAATGCAGAACAATTTATCTAAATTAGTACAGTCTCATAAAATTTCCTCAAATATGGGTCGTGTTATTAGGCAAAATATTATTTTTTCAATGGCAGTTGTTGCCTTTTTAGTTGTCGTTAGTTTGTTAGGATTAACTGATATTACAATCAGTGTAATTGTTCATGAAGGAAGTACTTTAGTTGTTATACTAAATGGACTTCGATTATTAAGATCTAAATAATGAACGAATCGATTGACATGAATGAACTTTGAAGTGTGGATTCTACAATGTTCCCATAACATTGGACACTAAAAAACAGAGCAATCTAATAAAGATGTTATGAGTAAAAACAATGCCTTGCATACCGTTTTTATCATACGGGCGGTCAAATAAGCAATTAAAGAGCATGGGAAGCATAAAATCATAAACAGTGACTTAAGGCAGCCAGTTTACATTCAAAAGTTAAATTGACTGTATTAAAAGTTTCGAAACGATTAATATCCGTATGGGGGCAAGCGTCGAGCCAAAGATAATGCCAGGACAGAGCGTCTTTTTCCGTTCTTTTAAGTGGGAAAGGTTTTACCTTCTCTATGCCAAGACAGTCCCAGAGCTAAAAGAGCCAGTTGCTCTTTTTGGGCGTTTGTGAACGGTAATCGCAGGAAGGGGATTTTCCCAACCGCACCTGGTTTTCCATCACAATAAAGTTGGCGGCATTTGTTCTGATATTCTTGGGAATACTTACACTATGAATGGCCGTATTAAGTGATACAGGAGCTGCTATTATTGTAATACTGAATGCTCTCCGCCTTTTGAGGGTAAAAGAATAAAAGTAAGGATAACTAGGTAAAGCTGTTCAATCAAAAATTGAACAGCTTATTTTTCATCAAAATCAAAAACGTTTATTATAATACCTACACTTGTTCTGTTAAACGTACCGATTTTTTAACCTTATTGTATCAGTAATATCTTGAAACGAAGTAAGCGACTAAAATTTCTCTTTTATCATACTTTTATAAAAATACACTTTTAAGAACGGTTTGAAAATTTTTGAAATAGATCAAAATAATCTTCTGGTTAAAAAACCTGTAGATATGATTTCTCTCTTAAATTTTTGTTTGATTAGATTAGATCCTAATAAGACGCATTCAATATGTCTACACGTGAATTTAGTCTTTGAAAATGTAAGGACCATTATTATTATAAAAACCCCAGTATAAAACGATACGCAGAAGCATATCATAAATGATGCGGTTTTTATTAATTAGTTGCTTAAAAATGAAGTATGCAATATTAATTATTACTAAATTTTGATATATTTAAAGAAAGATTAAGTTTAGGATGGATGAATGAATGGCTTATCAGAGTGAATATGCATTAGAAAATGAGGTACTTCAACAACTTGAGAGTTTAGGATACGAACGAGTAAACATACATAACGTTGAACAATTACATGATAATTTTCGTAGTATAATTAATGAACGTCATAAGGATAAATTAAATGGAAAACCCCTAACAGATCGTGAATTTGACCGTTTAATGACGGGGATTAACGGTAAATCTGTATTTGATAGTGCGATGCAATTACGCGATAGTTATGTACTTAAACGTGATGATGATACTGATTT
>NZ_JAESMI010000150.1:0-20981 GCF_017893095.1 Staphylococcus sp. GDX8P80P
ATTGAAATCTTTAACATTATATTTCATATATACTGTTATTCTTTCTTTTAGCTAATCTTAGTATGTTTAAAATGACAAATTTATTAACTATTTTAACTCTTTTTGCACTTTATAATTAATTTTAATATAATGAACTAATGATATTAGGGCATATAGAAAGGAATTTTTTAAAGTGAATGAAGAACAAAGAAAAGCTGGTACGATAAATATCTTAAATGAGCGTGATAAGAAAGTAGAAAAAGATTATAGTAAATACTTCGAAAAAATTTATCAACCACCTAGTTTAAAAGAAGCACGTAAACGAGGTAAACAAGATATTAATTATAATCGCGATTTTCATATAGAAGACAAATACCAAGGAATGGGAAAAGGGCGTACATTTTTAATTAAAACATATGGTTGTCAAATGAATGCACACGATACAGAAGTAATGGCTGGGATTTTACAAGCTTTAGACTATACAGCTACAGATGATATAAATGAAGCGGATGTTATTTTGATTAATACTTGTGCAATTCGTGAAAATGCTGAGAATAAAGTATTTAGTGAAATTGGTAACCTAAAACATTTAAAAAAGAATAGACCTGAAGCATTAATCGGTGTTTGTGGATGCATGTCTCAAGAAGAGTCAGTCGTAAATAAGATACTTAAGTCATATCAAAATGTAGATATGATTTTTGGTACACACAATATCCATAAATTACCAGAAATATTAGAAGAAGCATATCTTTCTAAAGCAATGGTTGTAGAAGTTTGGTCTAAAGAAGGCGACATTATTGAAAACCTACCAAAAGTTCGTGAAGGCAGTACGAAAGCATGGGTTAATATTATGTATGGTTGTGATAAATTCTGTACATATTGCATTGTGCCATTTACTAGAGGAAAAGAACGTAGTCGTAGACCAGAAGATATCATTGACGAAGTTCGTGGTTTAGCACGAGATGGTTATAAAGAAATCACTTTACTTGGTCAGAATGTGAATTCATATGGTAAAGATATTAAGGATCTAGATTATGGATTAGGAGATTTATTAGAAGATATTTCTAAAATTGATATCCCAAGAGTACGTTTTACTACAAGTCATCCATGGGACTTTACGGATAGAATGATTGAAGTTATAGCTCAAGGTGGAAATATAGTGCCACATATCCATCTGCCTGTGCAATCTGGAAATAATGCTGTATTAAAAATTATGGGACGTAAATATACGAGAGAAAGTTATTTAGATTTGGTACATAGAATTAAAAATGCCATTCCGAATGTAGCATTAACGACAGATATAATTGTTGGATATCCTAACGAAACCGAAGAACAATTCCAAGAAACACTGTCATTATATGATGAGGTCCAATTTGAACATGCATATACGTACCTATATTCTCAAAGAGATGGTACGCCAGCTGCTAAAATGAAAGATAATGTACCTGAAGATGTGAAAAAAGAGCGCTTACAACGTTTAAATAAAAAAGTAGGTCATTATTCTGAAAAAGCGATGAATCAATATGAAGGGCACACGGTAACTGTCTTATGTGAAGGTGTTAGTAAGAAAGATGATACGGTTCTAGCCGGTTATACTGAGAAGAATAAATTAGTAAACTTTAAAGGTCCACGTGAGGCAATCGGAAAATTAGTAGACGTTGAAATTGATGAAACAAAACAATATTCATTAAATGGTACATTCAAAGAATTTCATAGTGCACAAATGGTGACCAATTAAATGTATAGCAAGGATGAAATTTTAAAACAAGCCGATCAACTCACAAATAAAATTAAAGATTTAGACCTTATAAAATCATATCAAAATATAGAAAAACAAATTCATGACAATCGTAATATTGAAAATAAAATGAACCGTTTAAAAAAACAACAAAAGCAGTCAGTTAATTTTCAAAATTACGGTAAACAACATGCCTATCAACAATCAGAAGATGAGATTGAAGCTTTAGAACATGAAATTAATGAATTACCAATAGTTGAGGAATTTCGCTCTGCACAATATGAAGCGAATGATTTATTACAACTGATGATAAGTACTATGGAAGATCGTTTAAACGAACATAATGAAGATGAACATAAGGAATAATATAAGAAAGGGATAAGCACTATGAACAACAGAAAACTAACACTTACAGCATTGTTGATTGCCACTAACGTTGTGTTAAGTAGTTTTATTATCATTCCATTGGGACCTATAAAAGCAGCACCTGTGCAACATTTTATCAATGTATTATGTGCAGTATTTGTGGGACCATGGTATGGTTTAGCTCAAGCACTCATCTCATCGATCTTAAGAAATTTGTTTGGCACTGGTAGCTTTTTCGCATTTCCAGGAAGTATGGTTGGTGTACTTTTAGCCAGTGTGTTTTATATGTACAGGAAACATATTTTTATGGCTGCTGTTGGTGAAGTAATTGGTACTGGTATTATAGGAAGTTTGTTATGTATTCCAATGGCATGGTTCTTAGGCATGCAAGATTTCTTTGTTAAACCATTAATGATAGCATTTATTATTTCAAGTTTTATAGGTGCTGCGATTAGTTATTTCTTACTTTTTATGTTGAAAAAACGAGGATTACTGGATAAGTTTAAAAAATAATACTTTGTGGATGAAGAGTTGTTTTAATTAATTTGAGATTATCATTTTCAAAAGAAAGAGGCAGACGTTTAAAAAATGTCTATATTCTTAATTTTGTTATGATAATCTTTTTTTATTGATCATTGTGATAAATAAATTTTGCAATAGTATATAAAGTTTAATTAAATGAACTCACGAGCGTTGTAACATTTCATATGTTAAAATATATAAGTTAAAAGTACGTTATAATTCGGAAAAATATAGTAAGGTTGTGAAAATATGTCGAATACGACACCGATGATGCAACAATATTTGAAAATTAAATCGCAATATCAAGATTGTTTATTATTCTTTAGATTAGGCGATTTTTATGAAATGTTTTTTGAGGATGCAAAAGAAGCGTCTAGAATATTAGAAATTACATTGACTAAAAGAGATGCTAAAAAAGAAAACCCAATTCCTATGTGTGGCGTACCTTATCACTCTGCGAATAGCTATATTGAAACGTTAATAAATAATGGTTACAAAGTAGCAATATGTGAACAAATGGAAGATCCTAAGCAAACGAAAGGTATGGTAAAACGTGAAGTAGTTAGAGTAGTAACACCTGGAACAGTAATGGAACAAGGTGGTATGGATGAGAACCAAAATAACTATATTTTAAGTTTTATTAAACAAGATAGTAACTATGCCTTAAGTTATTGTGATATTTCAACTGGTGAATTAAAAGCTACTCAAATTGAAGATGAAGATACTTTAATAAATGAAATTGTAACTATAAATCCTAACGAAATCGTTGTTAATCAAGAAATTAATGAAAGTCTTAAAAAGCAAATCTATTTAACAACAGAAACAATAACTGTTAGAGAATCAATTTCGGATGCTTCATATGAGGTTAATCAACTAACTGATCATCATACGTATCAAGCTACTCAATTATTACTCGATTATGTATATCATACACAAAAGAGAGATCTATCTCATTTAGAGAGTGCAATCACATATGCTGCAGTTGATTTCATGAAGATGGATTACTACGCTAAGAGAAATTTAGAATTAACTGAAAGTATAAGACTAAAATCTAAAAAAGGCACGCTTTTATGGTTAATGGATGAAACGAAAACACCAATGGGGGCGCGTCGACTTAAGCAATGGATAGACAGACCTTTAATTAATAAAGAAAGAGTAGAAGAGAGACTAAATATAGTTGAATCATTCATGAATCACTTCATTGAAAGAGATACGTTAAGAGGTTATTTAAATCAAGTTTATGATATAGAACGATTAGTAGGCCGCGTAAGTTATGGTAACGTCAATGCACGTGATTTAATTCAACTTAAACATTCAATTTCTGAGATTCCTAATATTAAAGCACTTCTCGAAAGTATGAATGATGTTGCGACAAACCAATTTAGTTCTCTTGAACCATTAGAAGATTTATTACAGGTATTAGAAGACAGTTTAATTGAAGAACCACCTATTTCCATTAAAGATGGTGGCCTGTTTAAACATGGCTTTAGTAAACAATTAGATGAATTCTTAGAGGCCTCTAAGAATGGTAAAGATTGGTTGGCACAGTTACAAGCTAAAGAACGAGAGCGAACAGGAATTAAATCACTTAAAATTAGCTACAACAAAGTATTTGGTTATTTTATAGAAATTACACGAGCAAACTTACAAGGATTTGAACCGAATGAATATGGTTATCACCGTAAGCAAACTTTATCTAATGCTGAGCGTTTTATAACAGATGAGTTAAAAGAAAAAGAAGATATTATTTTAGGTGCTGAAGATAAAGCAGTAGAACTTGAGTATCAACTTTTTGTTCGTTTAAGAGAACATATTAAAACTTATACGGAAAGACTTCAAAAGCAGGCTAAAATTATTTCTGAACTTGATTGTTTGCAAAGTTTTGCTGAAATTGCACAAAAATACAACTATGTTAGACCTGAATTTAGTGATAATAAAACATTAAAATTAGAAAACTCACGTCACCCTGTGGTTGAACGTGTAATGGACTATAATGACTACGTTCCTAATGATTGTGAATTAGACAAAGACAACTTTATTTATCTTATTACTGGTCCTAATATGTCAGGTAAATCAACTTACATGAGACAGGTTGCAATCATCAGTATTATGGCTCAAATGGGGGCATATGTTCCTTGTGATAAGGCAACATTGCCAATATTTGATCAAATCTTTACTCGAATTGGTGCTGCAGATGATTTAGTATCAGGGAAAAGTACATTTATGGTAGAGATGTTAGAAGCACAAAAAGCATTAACATATGCGACTGAAAATAGTTTAATCATTTTCGATGAAATTGGTAGAGGTACTTCGACGTATGATGGCTTAGCTCTAGCCCAAGCCATGATTGAGTATGTTGCTCAAACGTCTCATGCAAAAACGTTATTCTCAACGCATTATCATGAATTAACCACATTAGATCAAGCACTACCAAGCCTTAAAAATGTACACGTTGCCGCTGATGAATATCAAGGAGAGTTAATCTTCTTACATAAAGTAAAAGATGGGGCTGTTGATGATAGTTATGGTATTCAAGTAGCTAAACTGGCTAACTTACCAGATGATGTGATTAATCGTGCGCAAGTGATTTTAGATGCTTTCGAACAACATCAAAACGCCAATGATTATGAAAAAACTAGTAATTCAGTGCTTAAGGAATCGGTGTCAGTCGAAAGCCACGATATTAACGCTACACAAAATAAAAAAGATAGCGATAAAAAAGCACAAACTGACAATCATGCACCAAGCAATGAATTTGAACAAGCATCATTTAATCTATTCGATTCAGAACCAACAGTAAGTGAAATCGAGGAAGAGATTAAAAAACTTAATATATCAAATATGACACCTATTGAAGCATTACTTAAACTAAGTGAATTACAAAATCAATTGAGATAGAGGTGTTGGAAAATGGGCAAAATTAAGGAACTACAAACGTCTCTTGCGAATAAAATAGCAGCTGGTGAAGTAGTAGAGCGTCCAAGCTCAGTTGTGAAAGAATTGTTAGAAAATGCAATCGATGCACATTCTACTGAAATTAATATTGAAGTAGAACAATCAGGCATTTCTTCTATTAGAGTCGTAGATAATGGTACTGGTATTGAACAAGATGACTTAGATTTAGTATTTCATAGACATGCAACAAGTAAGTTAGATGCAGATGATGATTTATTTCACATTAGAACATTAGGTTTTCGTGGTGAGGCATTAGCAAGTATATCTTCAGTAGCTAAAGTTACGCTTAAGACGTGTACAGATAGTGAGAATGGTCATGAAATCTATGCCGAAAATGGCGAAATTTTAAGTCGTAAACCAGCTAAAGCTAAAAAAGGTACCGACATCACAGTAGCATCACTATTCTACAATACACCAGCTCGCCTAAAATATATAAAAAGTTTATATACAGAGTTAGGTAAAATTACAGATATCGTCAATCGTATGGCAATGAGTCATCCCGATATACGTATTTCTTTAATATCAGATGGAAAAACATTGTTGAAAACTAACGGTTCCGGTAAAACAAATGAAGTTATGGCTGAAATCTATGGTATAAAAGTTGCAAAAGATTTAGTACATATTCAAGGTGATACGAGTGATTATCACTTAGAAGGTTTCGTAGCTAAACCAGAGCACTCAAGAAGTAATAAGCATTATATCTCAATATTTATTAATGGCAGATATATTAAAAACTTTGTACTTAATAAGGCAATAATTGAAGGGTATCATACACTACTTACAATTGGACGTTATCCGATTTGTTACTTAAATATCGAAATGGATCCAATACTCGTAGATGTGAATGTTCATCCAACTAAATTAGAAGTCAGATTATCAAAAGAAGAACAATTATATCAATTAATTGTTGAGAAAATTCGAGAAGCTTTCAAGGATAGAATTTTAATTCCGCAAAATGATTTGGATAGAAGACCTAAAAAAAATAAAGTATTAAATCAATTTGAACAACAAAAAATAGACTTTGAGAGACGTCAACAGAATTTGAATCAAGAGACTGCGACTCCAACCTATAAGACATCTAGTGATTCTAATGACGATAACTTAAATGAATCAAATTATGAGTACGATGCTCTAGATAATAAAGATAGTATAAATGAAAGTACGGAAAGCATCGTTCACAATAATAAACGCGCCGATGACAAAGATTACTTCCAAATTCAAAAAGAAATTTTGAATGAAATGGATAGTGATACGACTAACCCAGATAATCAGGATATAAATTACGCAACAAAAGGCGCATCAGAAGCCAATATGAGTGATGAAATAGCACCAAAAGATCAACAAGCACTATATCAACCACAAGATAGCAATGATATTAAAGGAAAGGTAAGTAACACACCATCGCGACGTGTTCCATATATGGAAGTTGTTGGCCAGGTACATGGTACTTATATTATTGCGCAAAATGAAAACGGCATGTTTATGATTGATCAGCATGCTGCTCAAGAACGTATTAAATATGAATATTTTAGAGAAAAAATTGGCGAAGTGACGAATGAAGTCCAAGATTTGTTGATACCATTAACCTTTCACTTTTCAAAAGATGAACAAATGATTATAGACCAATATCAGGAAGAATTAGACAAAGTAGGCGTTCATTTAGAGCACTTTGGCGGTCACGATTATATCGTGAATAGTTACCCTGTTTGGTTCCCAAAAGCGGAAGCGGAAGAAATTATTCAAGATATGGTTGAATTGGTATTAAATGATAAAAAAATAAGTGTAAAAAAAATGCGTGAAGATGCTGCGATTATGATGAGTTGTAAGAAATCAATTAAGGCAAATCATTATTTAAAAAATAATGAGATGGCGGATTTGATTGATCAATTACGTGAAGCGGAAGATCCATTCACATGTCCGCACGGCAGACCTATTATCATCAACTTCTCGAATTATGAACTAGAAAAACTATTTAAACGCGTCATGTAGAGAGGAAAATGCTTATGAAAGAATACGTTTTACCTGCGATACGGAATATGAAAGACTTAGAGAAATTAATAAAAACAGATTATAAAATATGTGTGCTATTAGATATGCATATTGGTCATTTGAAAAGTGTTATGGCGCTGCTAAAGGCGAATCAAATTGAAGCCTATATTCATATCGATTTAATTAAGGGTATGGCTGTCGATGAATATGCTTGTGAATATATCATTCAAACATATAGTCCTAAAGGAATCGTTTCTACCAAATCTAAAGTAATTCAAAAAGCTAAATCGTTAAATAAGTTAACGATTTTCAGGGTGTTTATTATAGATAGTCAAGCCTTAAGTAGAAGTATTAACTTAATTAAGAAAGTTGAGCCTGATTATGTAGAAGTATTACCTGGTATAGCGCATAAAGTTGTTAAAATCATTGATGAAGAAACTGCTTCAAAAGTCATTGCTGGTGGTTTGATTAATGAAGAAAGCGAAATAACTCAGGCACTTAATAGCGGTGCGAGCTACGTTACAACCAGTAACCGTGCATTATGGTAATTCGTACCGCCATCAATCCAACTTCTTTCTTAATTTTATAAAAATGAGAACAATCAATTTTTAGAATTACTTAAATGTGACAAAATTTCAACGAAAGTATTGACAACGCTTACAAACTTTCTGTATGATTTAAACAAGTTAATATTAAGATTAAGATTAAGAGACGAAGAGATTTCTGCAATGCCTTTATTAGCGCTTTTGTAGGAATCTTTTTGTCTTATAGGAGGATTCATCATGAATGTTTATTTAGCAGAATTTTTAGGTACTGCTATTCTAATTCTTTTCGGTGGTGGCGTTTGTGCTAACGTTAATTTGAAGCGAAGCGCTGGTCAGGACTCTGACTGGATCGTTATTGCAGCAGGTTGGGGACTAGCTGTATCAATGGGTGTTTACGCAGTTGGAAAATTTTCAGGAGCACATTTAAATCCAGCGGTGACTATTGCTTTAGCGATGGACGGCGGTTTTAGTTGGGCGCAAGTACCAGGTTACATAATCTGTCAAATGCTTGGAGGTATTGTAGGTGGTGTGCTCGTTTGGTTAATGTATTTACCACATTGGAAAGCAACAGAAGATAAAGGTGCGAAGTTAGGTGTATTTTCTACAGCGCCAGCAATTAAGAACTATTTTGCAAACTTTTTGAGTGAAATTATTGGTACAGCGATTCTTTGCTTAGGTATTTTATTTATTGGTGTTAATAAAATTGCCGATGGATTAAATCCGCTTATCGTTGGTGCCTTAATCGTTGCAATTGGACTAAGTTTAGGTGGTCCTACTGGATATGCCATCAATCCTGCACGTGATTTAGGACCAAGAATTGCACATGCAATGCTACCAATAGCTGGTAAAGGTGGTTCTAACTGGGGCTATGCTATAGTACCTGTATTGGGGCCTATTGCAGGAGGCATGTTAGGAGCAGTTATTTATAAAGTCTTCTACAAAGGACAATTTGATTTGATTTGTGCAGTTGGTATTTTACTAGTTATCGTTACATTAGTGCTTGGTTTGGCACTGAATAAAGCTAATAAATCAAATGATATTGAATCAATTTATTAAATAACATCTTACATTTATGATTATTTTTTGGAAAAGTGCTATAACTATAGTACACTTCCTTAATATTTAAATTCTTTAACAATTGTTTATTCATATAGCAGAAAGGGAGAAAATTTATGGAAAAATACATCATGTCGATAGACCAAGGAACAACAAGTTCAAGAGCTATCTTATTTGATAAAGAAGGCGACATCAAAGGTGTTGCACAAAGAGAATTCAAACAATACTTCCCTAAATCAGGTTGGGTAGAACATGACGCTAATGAAATTTGGACTTCAGTATTAGCAGTTATGGCAGAAGTGTTAAATGAAAATGAAATTAACGCTGATCAAGTTGAGGGTATTGGTATCACAAACCAACGTGAAACGACAGTTATTTGGGATAAAAATACAGGACGTCCAATCTATCATGCAATTGTATGGCAATCTCGTCAAACACAAGCAATCTGTCATGAATTAAAAGAGCAAGGACATGAAGAAACGTTCCGTAATAAAACAGGTTTATTATTAGACCCATACTTTGCTGGAACGAAGGTTAAATGGATTCTTGATAACGTTGATGGCGCTAGAGAAAAAGCTGAAAATGGCGACTTATTATTTGGTACAATTGATACTTGGCTCGTGTGGAAATTGTCTGGTGGAGAAGCACATATTACAGACTATTCAAATGCGAGTCGTACACTAATGTATAATATTTATGATTTAAAATGGGATGAAGAACTTCTTGAATTATTAAGTGTACCTAAACAATTGTTACCAGAAGTTAAACCATCTAGTGAAATTTACGCACATACAAGAGACTATCATTTCTTTGGCCAAAAAGTACCGATTTCAGGTATCGCTGGTGACCAACAAGCTGCACTATTTGGACAAGCATGTTTCGAACGTGGAGATGTGAAAAATACGTATGGTACTGGTGGCTTTATGTTAATGAATACTGGCGAAGAACCAGTTAAATCTGAAAGTGGATTATTAACTACTATTGCGTATGGTTTAGATGGTAAAGTTAATTATGCACTTGAAGGCTCTATCTTTGTTTCAGGATCAGCAATCCAATGGCTACGTGATGGTTTAAGAATTATAAATTCAGCGCCTCAATCTGAAAACTATGCGACACGCGTTGACTCTACTGATAATGTTTATTTCGTACCAGCATTCGTTGGATTAGGTACGCCTTACTGGGATTCAGAAGCAAGAGGTGCCATCTTCGGTTTGAGTCGTGGTACTGAAAAAGAACATTTCATTCGAGCAACATTAGAATCATTATGTTATCAAACACGTGATGTTATGGAAGCGATGTCTAAAGATTCTAAAATTGAAGTGAATAATTTACGTGTTGATGGCGGTGCAGTTAAAAATAACTTTATCATGCAATTCCAAGCAGATATTGTTAACACTGCAGTAGAGCGCCCAGAAATTCAAGAAACTACAGCATTAGGCGCTGCTTATTTAGCGGGATTAGCAGTTGGTTTCTGGGATAGTAAAGATGAAATCGCAAATAGATGGCAATTAGAAACAGAATTTACACCACAGATGTCTGAAGAAGACAGAACTAAGTTATATAAAGGTTGGAAAAAAGCAGTTGAAGCTACTCAGGTCTTTAAATTAGAAGATTAATCTCTAAACATGGCTTAGTTTATTGAAGTGTGATATGATTAAATTAAGTTAATAAATTAGTCGAGATTTGAGAGACCTGTTTCATACAGTTTGATTCTGTATGGATAGGTCTCTCTTTTTTCACAAAAATAAAATATCGGAGGGGTATATTTATGGCTTTATCAACTTTAAATAGAGAAGTAATTAAGAAAAATTTACAAAATGAAGAATATGATGTTGTAATCATCGGAGGCGGTATCACAGGTGCAGGGATTGCGTTAGATGCGTCTCAACGTGGTATGAAAGTAGCATTAGTAGAAATGCAAGATTTTGCGCAAGGTACAAGTTCACGTTCTACTAAATTAGTTCATGGTGGATTAAGATATTTAAAACAAGCACAAATCAAAGTTGTAGCTGAAACTGGTAAAGAACGTGCGATTGTTTATGAAAATGGTCCACACGTAACGACACCAGAATGGATGTTACTACCAATGCACAAAGGTGGTACTTTCGGTAAATTCACAACTAACTTAGGTTTAACAGCATACGATCGCTTAGCCGGTGTAAAAAAATACGAACGTAAAAAAATGTTGAGTAAAAAACAAACATTAAACAAAGAACCATTAGTGAAAAAAGATGGTTTAAAAGGAGGCGGTTATTATGTTGAATACCGTACTGATGATGCGCGTTTAACAATTGAAGTTATGAAACGTGCCGAAGAAAATGGTGCAGAAGTTTTAAATCATACGAAATCAACAGATTTCATTTATGATGCAAAATCTAAAGTGAGAGGTATTGAAGTTCAAGATTTATTAACTGGTGAAATGTACCAAATCAATGCTAAAAAAGTTATAAACGCTGCAGGTCCTTGGGTAGATGAAGTTCGTAAAAAAGATTACACGCGTAACAATAAACAACTACGTTTAACTAAAGGTGTTCATGTTGTCATTGATCAATCTAAATTCCCGTTAAGACAAGCGGTTTATTTCGATACTGAAAAAGATGGACGAATGATTTTTGCCATTCCACGTGAAGGTAAAGCGTATGTCGGAACAACTGATACGTTCTATGATAATGACAAAACAAAACCATTAACAACACAAGAAGATAGAGACTATCTTATTGATGCAATTAACTATATGTTCCCAGACGTAAATGTAAAAGATGAAGATATCGAATCAACTTGGGCTGGAGTTAGACCGTTAATATTAGAAGATGGAAAAGATCCTTCTGAAATTTCACGTAAAGATGAAATTTGGGAAGGTAAATCAGGTCTTTTAACAATTGCTGGTGGTAAATTAACAGGTTACCGTCACATGGCTTTAGAAATTGTCGATTTATTAGCAAAACGTTTAAAACAAGAATACAAATTAACATTTGATGATTGTAAAACGAAACATACACCGATTTCTGGTGGTGATGTAGGCGGAAGTGCAAACTTTGAAAATTACGTAGCACGTAAAGTTGAAGAAGGTAAGGCAATTGGTCTTCAAGCTGATGTTGCTGAACGTTTAGCTTCTAAATATGGTTCTAACGTTGATAAATTATTTAACATTGCACAAATAGCTCAAGACAAAACATTAAATTTAGCACTAGAAATGTACGTTGAATTAGTATATAGCGTTCAAAATGAAATGGTTTATAAACCAACAGATTTCTTAATTCGTAGAACAGGTAAATTGTATTTCAATATTAACCAAGTAAAACAATATAAAGATGCAGTCGTTGAAGAGCTTGCTAAATTACTGAATTATACTCAAAGTCAACGCAATGAATTTACTAAAGAAATTAATATTGCGATTGAGGAAGCAACACACGGCAATGAACAACTTGCGGTTCTAAAATAAAATTTAAAATGGATGTTTTGAGAATTCAACACATATATGCGTGTATTCAATGAAACATCAAAGTCATTAAAAATATGAATATTTAGTAACTGACTGAACTGAGCACGTACTTAAATCAAGGTTTCTCAGTTCAAGTCATCCTTGCGGGGGTAGGACAACGATTTTAAAAAGAATTCTGTTCTACTCCCGCTTTAATGTTCCAAAAGTAAGACTATTGGCGGAGAGATCTCACCTAAGAGAATTTCATTGGAAAATGTCACTAACATAGAGTAATTTTACAGACAAAATAAGATGGGTAGGACAACGATTTCAAGATGAATTCAGACTTGCTCCTATAAAGATGCAATTGAAGTTGTTAAAATGAGTCTAACAATTTGATAACATTAAGAATGACAGGTATATTTAAAGGAATATAGGACATTAAGGTTAAGTAATTATTTTTGCAAGGAGGCATATGCGTGAGTCAACAATCATTCAAAATTACCGTTGAAGACGGCACTATGATAGAAGTTAAAGTAGATAAAGCGAAGATAGCAACATTTGGTGTCGTTCATATCTTTCACGGAATGGCTGAGCATATGGATCGTTATGAATCACTTGTGCAGGCATTAACGCATCAAGGATACGATGTGATACGACACAATCATCGAGGTCACGGTATCGATATAGATGAAAGTGAAAGAGGTCATTACAATGACATGCATACCATAGCCCAAGATGCTTATGAAATAGCACAAACACTCCATAGTTCAGATAGCAATATTCCATATATCATTTTAGGACATTCAATGGGTTCAATTATTGCTCGTTTGTTCGTAGAGAAATATCCAGATGTTGCACAAGGCTTAATACTTACAGGTACTGGTCAATATCCTAAATACAAAGGAATTCCAGCTATAATTGCATTAAAATTAATCACACTTATTTGTGGAAAGCGTAACCGATTAGAGTGGGTGAATCAATTTGTTTATAAATCATTTAATAAGAAAATAGATCAACCTGAAACAAAGAGCGATTGGCTATCCTCTAAGCGTGATGAAATTAACAAATTTGTTAACGATGATTATACGGGTTTCTTAGTATCTAACCAATTAATCTATCAAACAGTGAAACATATGATAAGTACGGCTAATAATAAGCAACTCAAAAAAATGAACGCCCAGTTACCAATACTACTTATCTCTGGTAAGGAGGATCCATTTGGTGACTATGGCAAAGGCATACGGAAGTTGGGAAAAAAATTCAAACGTGCAGGCATAAACCATATAACAGTTCAACTTTATGCGAATAGAAGACATGAAATTTTATTTGAAGATGATAAGGAAATGATATGGACGCATATGTTTGACTGGATTCAGAAACAAGTAATAAAGAAAAATTGAAGTGAGGGATAACGATTGAACGACGTCAATAAACCATTTTTAGTGGTTATAGTCGGACCAACCGCGTCTGGTAAGACAGAATTAAGTATTGAATTAGCAAAACGCATCAATGGTGAAATCATTAGTGGGGATTCAATGCAAGTATATAAACAAATGGATATAGGTACAGCTAAGGTGACGAATGAAGAAATGGATGGCATCCCCCATTATATGATTGATATTTTAAATCCAGATGACTCATTTTCAGCATATGATTTCAAACAACAAGCACAAAGTTTGATTAAAGATATAACTACTAGGGGCAAGGTTCCTATTATAGCTGGAGGTACGGGATTATATATTCAATCATTAATTTATGATTATCCATTCGAAGATGAGACCGTTTCAAAAGAAGTTGAAAAGCAAACCAAGTCTAAATTGCAAGCATTAGAACCATTGACTAATCAAGAAGTGCATGATTATTTGGCGACATTTGATCCACAATCAGCACAAGATATACATCCCAATAATAGAAAAAGGGTGTATAGAGCGATTGAATATTACTTAAATACAAAAAAACTTATAAGTTCTCGCAAGAAAGTGCAACAATTTACAGAAAATTATGATACATTATTAATAGGGATTGAAATGTCGCGCAAAACATTATATTCAAGAATAAATAAACGTGTAGATATTATGTTGGGCCACGGATTATTTAATGAAGTGAAGAACCTAGTAGAACAGGGTTATGAATCTACTCAAAGTATGCAAGCAATTGGATATAAAGAGCTGGTACCTGTTGTAAATGGTGAGTTATCAATAGACCAAGCAGTTGAAACATTAAAACAACATTCAAGACAATATGCTAAGCGACAAATGACATGGTTCAAGAATAAATTACATGTTCAATGGTTTGATAGAGAGACAATGACACTTCAAATGATGTTAGATGAGATTACAACCCAAATAAATAAAAGGAGTTCTAAACATGATTGCAAACCACAACATCCAAGATCAAGCACTAGAGAACTTTAAAGCACAACAAACAGAAGTTACAGTTTTCTTTTTAAACGGCTTTCAAATGAAAGGTGTTATTGAAGACTTTGACAAATATGTTGTCAGCTTAGTTTCTCAAGGTAAACAACATTTGATATACAAACATGCGATCAGCACATTTACTGTGGAAACTGAAGTTACAGATTCTAATGAACCAGTAAATAGTGAAGAATAAGTTGTAATTAAAGTGCAACGTTGCAAGTTCTTAAGAGCGTAGACAACGGTCTTAATGACAGTGTGACTTGTAATAAACTCATCATATTTTAGCACTTTTGACAAATAGAGGAATGTTTGTAATATAAAAAGCTACATTATAGAGTGAAATGATAACTCTATAATGTAGCTTTTTATCGTAGTTTAATTAAATGTTAATCTATAATAATTTTTCGATATCTTTTTCAATTTGAGCTGGTTTCTTTTGAGGAGAGAAACGACTCACAACGTTTCCTTCACGATCAACTAAAAATTTTGTGAAGTTCCATTTAATTTTTTCGCTTAACATACCTTTAGCTGCATCAGTTAAGAAGCGGAATAAAGGATGTTGATTTTCCCCTTTAACGTCTACTTTTTCATGGATTGGGAATGTTACGCCATAGTTAATTTTACAATTTTGGTTAGCTTCAGCACCTGAACCAGGTTCTTGCCCACCAAATTGATTACATGGAAAACCTAAAATAACAAAACCTTGGTCTTTATATTTCTCATACAATGCTTGTAAACCCTCAAATTGTGGCGTGAAACCACATTCACTTGCAGTGTTAACAATTAGCATTACTTTGCCTTTGTATTCTTCTAATTTATAATCTTCACCATTAGATTTTTGTACCACAAAGTCATATATATTTTCCATAGTATCACCCTTTCGATATAAGAATAATGTAACATAATTTTAGTAGATAGTCTTTGAATAGACACTGTGATAGAATATTTGAGAAACACATTAGAAGGAGATGTATAACGTGACACAGCGTATGACACACGCGACAAAGAAAAAGTTGGAAACTGCTGTATTAGTCGGTGTACATGCTCAAAATGATAATGAATTTAATTTCGATTCAACAATGGAAGAATTAAAAGCTTTATCATTAACTTGTCAGCTTGATGTTAAAGGACAGGTCACTCAAAATAGAGAACAAGTCGATCATAAGTATTACGTTGGTAAAGGTAAAATTGACGAATTAAAAGCTTTTATTGAGTTCCATGATATAGATGTCGTAGTGACCAATGATGAGTTAACTACTGCACAATCAAAAACATTAAATGATAATTTGGGCATAAAAATTATCGATAGAACACAGTTGATTTTAGAAATTTTTGCATTGAGAGCAAGTAGTCGTGAAGGTAAATTGCAAGTAGAGTTAGCGCAATTAGATTATTTATTACCAAGACTTCAAGGGCATGGTAAAAGCTTATCAAGACTTGGTGGTGGCATAGGTACACGAGGGCCTGGTGAGACGAAATTAGAAATGGATAGACGTCACATTCGTACACGTATGAATGAAATTAAACATCAATTACAAACTGTAGTCGAACACAGGGAACGTTACCGTAATAAACGCGAACAAAATCAAGTCTTTCAAATTGCGCTCGTTGGTTATACGAATGCAGGTAAGTCATCGTGGTTTAATGTATTGTCAGGTGAAGAAACATTTGAGAAAGATTTACTCTTTGCGACGTTAGATCCTAAAACACGTCAAATTCAAATTAATGAAGGATTTAATTTAATTATTTCAGATACTGTTGGATTTATTCAAAAATTACCAACAACATTAATCGCTGCCTTTAAATCTACGTTAGAAGAAGCAAAAGGTGCGGATTTATTATTACATATCGTAGATGCGAGTCATTCAGAGTACCGTTCTCAATATGATACAGTTAATCAATTAATTAATGATTTAGATATGAGTCACATACCTCAAGCAGTTATATTTAATAAGAAAGATCAATGTAGTGACAGTGATGATAGTCCAGTATCTGCATCACCATCCATTTTTGTCTCTAGTCGAGTTGAAGGGGATAAATCAAAGGTTAAGGCGTTTTTAATCGCGCATGTGAAAGCCGCATTGTCTTATTATGAAGAGAAGGTTCCCAGTACAAACGCAGATAGACTTTATTTCTTAAAGCAGCATACGCTAATTGAAGAAATGAATTTTGATCCTAAAAATGAGGATTATGTGATTACTGGATATAAAAAACAATAAAAGGAAGTATGTAAGAATGTCAGATATTTCATCATTGGTTAAAGACGTAGAGGAAACGTTATCACCATATTTTAAACAAATAGAAGAAATTGCATATTTAAATCAAGAAAAAGTTTTAAATGCCTTTCATTACGTTAAAGCTACAGAAAGTGATTTAGTAGGGAGTACAGGCTATGGATATGATGATTTTGGTCGGGATCATCTTGAAGATATCTATGCCCACACATTTAAAGCTGAAGATGCGATTGTACGACCACAAATAATTTCAGGCACACATGCGATTACTTTAGCGCTGCAAAGTACACTTAAATACGGCGATGAACTATTGTATATTACTGGAAGTCCATACGATACGTTACTTGAAGTGATTGGTGTAAATGGTAATGGTATTGAAAGTTTGAAAGAACATGGAATTGAATATAATGAAGTTCCTTTGAAAGAGGGTCAAATAGATATTCAGTCCACACTCGAAGCAATATCAGAAAAGACAAAAGTAGTAGCCATTCAACGTTCCAAAGGCTATGACCAAAGACCTTCCATCGCTATCAAAGAAATTGAAACAGCAATTCTAGCTATTAAAGCACGATACCCTGATATTATAATCTTTGTGGATAATTGTTACGGAGAATTTGTCGAAGAACGTGAACCTATTGAAGTTGGTGCAGACTTGATAGCAGGTTCATTAATTAAGAATCCAGGTGGCGGTCTAGCTAAGATAGGTGGTTATATCGCTGGACGTAAAGATTTAATCGAACGTTGTGGCTATCGATTAACAGCGCCTGGTATTGGTAAAGAGGCGGGCGCATCATTGTATTCGTTACAAGAGATGTATCAAGGCTTCTTCTTAGCACCGCATGTAGTTAGTCAAAGCTTGAAAGGGGCTTTATTTACGAGCTTACTTCTCGAAAAAATGAATATGCAAACAGTTCCTAAATATAATGTCAAACGTACGGATTTAATACAGACCGTTCAATTTGATACTAAAGAACAAATGATAGCATTTTGCCAAAGTATACAACACGCTTCACCGATCAATGCACATTTCAGTCCTGAACCAAGCTATATGCCTGGTTATGAAGATGATGTGATCATGGCTGCTGGTACTTTTGTTCAAGGGTCTTCAATTGAATTGTCAGCAGATGGACCGATAAGACCGCCATATGAAGCATATGTTCAAGGTGGATTAACTTATGAACACGTCAAACTAGCTGTTACTCGTGCAGTTACTAATTTGAAGGAACAAAACTTAATATAGATGCTTAAAGGGAGCGGTACAGAATTTTTAAATTCGTCGTCCGCTCCCAGTTTGCTTTGCTTGTGGAATTTCTTAATGAAATTCTCTTTGTTGGGGCCCCCGCCCACAAGGATGATTAGAACTGAGAAAAGCTTGATTTAAGCGCCTTCTCAGTTCAGTCAGCTACTGCGAATTTGCGAAGTAGCACCATTATATTATTTATATCACAGCCTCTTTTCTGAAAAAATATTATATAAATAAGTCTATATACCTATTGAAAAGTGCTTGAAATTAATATTAAATCTAGTTTTAAAATTTACATGTAAGAAAACCTAACATATTTTTGTAATGCGATTAAAACTATGCTAAATTAATATCAAGTTCAAAAGTAGAGGTGAGGTTATGAATGTCTAACGATAAAATCAGACGTAATATGGCCGTGTTCTCTATGAGTGTTGTTTGTAAATTAACAGAACTCACTGCAAGACAAATCCGCTACTATGAAACACATGAACTTGTCATGCCCGAGCGTACAGAAGGAAACAAGCGATTATTTTCGTTAAATGATTTAGAACGTCTTCTTGAAATTAAATCTTTGATTGAGAAAGGATTTAACCTTAAAGGGATCAAGCAAATCATAACTAATAATCAAGGGCATCTTACATCAGATGAACAAGAGATTAGAAAAAGAATGATTGTTGACGCAACGCAGAAACCACACGGTGAAGCTTTGCCAATAAATCGTGGCGATTTATCACGGTTTATTAAATAAATTTTTGGAGGATTTCTACCATGCCTAAACGTACATTTAGTAAAGACGATATTCGTAAGTTTGCAAAAGAAGAAAACGTTAGATACTTAAGATTACAATTTACAGATATCTTAGGTACAATCAAAAACGTTGAAGTACCAGTTAGCCAATTAGAAAAAGTATTAGATAACGAAATGATGTTTGATGGTTCATCAATCGAAGGTTTCGTACGTATCGAAGAATCTGACATGTATTTATGCCCAGATTTAGATACTTGGGTTATCTTCCCTTGGACTGCTGGTCAAGGTAAAGTAGCTCGTTTAATTTGTGATGTATATACGACTGATGGTGAACCATTTGCTGGTGACCCACGTAACAACTTAAAACGTGTGTTAAAAGAAATGGAAGATATGGGCTATACAGATTTCAACTTAGGGCCTGAACCTGAATTCTTCTTATTTAAATTAGACGAAAAAGGTGAACCAACATTAGAACTAAATGATAATGGTGGTTATTTCGATTTAGCACCAACAGACTTAGGTGAAAATTGCCGTCGTGACATCGTATTAGAACTTGAAGATATGGGATTCGATATCGAAGCAAGTCACCACGAAGTTGCGCCAGGACAACATGAAATTGACTTTAAATATGCAGATGCGATTACTGCTTGTGATAATATCCAAACATTTAAATTAGTTGTTAAAACAATCGCACGTAAGCATAACTTACATGCAACATTCATGCCAAAACCATTATTCGGTGTTAACGGAAGCGGCATGCACTTTAACGTATCATTATTTAAAGGTAAAGAAAATGCATTCTACGATCCAAATGGTGAAATGCAATTAACTAAAGATGCTTATCACTTTACTGCAGGTATCTTAAATAATGCACGTGGATTCACAGCTGTGTGTAACCCATTAGTAAACTCTTATAAACGTTTAGTTCCTGGTTACGAAGCACCTTGTTATATCGCTTGGAGTGGTAAAAACCGTTCACCATTAGTACGTGTGCCATCTTCAAGAGGCTTATCAACTCGTATTGAAGTACGTTCAGTAGACCCAGCTGCTAACCCTTACATGGCATTAGCAACAATCCTACAAGCTGGTTTAGATGGTATTAAGAACAAAACTAAAGTTCCAGAACCAGTTAACCAAAATATTTATGAAATGAACCGTGAAGAACGTGAAGCTGTAGGTATCCAAGACTTACCTTCAACACTTTACACTGCTTTAAAAGCTATGCGTGAAAATGACACAGTTAAACAAGCGTTAGGTAATCACATTTACAATCAATTTATAAACTCTAAATCAATTGAATGGGATTATTACAGAACTCAAGTGTCTGAATGGGAACGCGATCAATACATGAAACAATATTAATTCGCTAAGCAAATCGGGGAAAGACTTAGTGGTATAAGGAGTTAAGGCATCTTGCCTTAGCTTCTTTTTTGTATAAAAAGTGGGCAACTAATAGATAAAATAGTTTTCTCTTATACTAAAATGGCAACTATTGGGCAACTAGATTATGGCAAGATATGGCTTTAGTTCAAAAAGAAGTGGAAAAAACGACGAGCAATGTATTACTTAGAGGGAGACATCCTAATGAGTATGTATCTGAGTTTAAAAAGCAAACAAATTCCACTACTTATAATGCTAGTAGACTATTAGTTACTGAATCAGCAAGAGTACAAGCAGAGTCGCAAAAACTAACCTATTTAAAAGAACTAGGTGAAGAAGGAGAGTACAAATATGTAGCAAAAATCGACAAGAAAACATCTAAAATT
>NZ_JAESMI010000151.1:0-1723 GCF_017893095.1 Staphylococcus sp. GDX8P80P
AGAAGACGCTTAAGTCAAGCTTTTCTCAGTTCTAGTCATCCTTGCGGGCGGGGCCCCAACAAAGAGAATTTCACTAAGAAATTCTACAAACTAAGCAAGCTGGGAGTGGACGACGAATTTAAAAGAATTCTGTCCCACTCTCTCTACAACTATAAAAAATAGCTGTGAAAAAAATCTATCGTCATAGATTTCTTCACAGCTAATCTTAATATGTTTTTTCGAATGAATTTATAAATTTTTAAAAAAGGTTCTAATATATTTAAATTTACCTTTATAGGGTGGATACATTACACTTGAATCTAATCGTGTAGATTTAAAAATATATGACTTACCGTGGCTAAAAGTTTCAAAAGTATATTTACCGTGATATTGACCGATACCAGACATGCCTACACCACCAAATGGTAGTTTAGGATTTGCTAAGTGCATTAATGTATCATTGATTGCGCCACCGCCGAATGATAATTCATTTAACACACGGTGTGTACTATTTTCATCTTCACTAAATAAATAGAGACTCAATGGTTTAGCTTTACTTTGCACAATATCGATTGCTTCATTGAAATCATCGTAAGTAATGATAGGCAAGAGTGGACCAAAAATTTCTTCCTGCATAATTTTAGAGTTAGGTGTGATGCCATCTAATAAAGTTGGTTCTATATAGCGCGTTGATGCATTTGTATGGCCACCGAAAATAATATGTTGTTGATGTACGTTAAGTAATTCATTTAAGCGATTAAAATGTTTATCATTGACGATGCGACCGAAGTCAGGGCTTTCCTCAATCGTGTGACCATAAAATTCTTGAATACTTTGTTTAAGCGCCTCAATCAATTCGTCTTTAACTTTCTTATTTACTAATATATAGTCTGGTGCTACACATGTTTGACCAGCATTTGTAAATTTACCAAAACTAATACGATCACTTGCAACTTTGATATTGGCTGTGTCATCTACAATAACAGGAGACTTTCCACCTAATTCAAGCGTAACAGGGACTAAATTTTTACTAGCAGCTTCATATACAATTTGACCAACTTTGTCACTACCTGTAAAGAAGATATAGTCGAAAGGTAGTTGAATTAATGTTTGTGTCTCAGATATACCTCCTTCAACAACAGCTATATAATCTGGTGTAAACACGTCCTCAATAATTTGACGAATGACTGTGGCAACATGAGGAGTTAATTCAGATGGCTTAACAAGCGCTGTATTTCCAGCTGCGATAGCGCCAATTAAGGGTTCAAATACCAATTGAACTGGATAGTTAAATGGACCAATGATTAATACTGTGCCATAAGGTTCCTGCTTAATATAACTTTTTGCAGGAAACATAAATAGAGGGGTGTCGACTTGTTTTGTTTTAGCCCAATTTTTCAATTCTTTACGTGCTGTTTTAATACTTTTTAAAGTAAATCCAATTTCTGTAGCATAGGCTTCAACAGGACTTTTTCCTAAATCTGTTTTAAGTGCATCAAGTAAATCATTTTCATGATTTTTAATGCTTTTACTTAACTGTTTTAACTGATGCTTTCGAAATTTCAAATCTTTTGTTTTATGTGTTTTAAAAAAAGCTTTACTCTCTTCGAATTGTTGCTCGATGGTCGGCAATATATGATACCTCCTAATGAATCCTTATTAAATTAAAAAACTTTATTAAAATGTATGATGTTATTCATCATATCTATACCCTAAATTTATTTCAATAAAAATGAAGCAGGAC
>NZ_JAESMI010000152.1:0-5187 GCF_017893095.1 Staphylococcus sp. GDX8P80P
TAATCGTAGGAATAAGGGAGTGGGACAGAATTCTTTTGAATTCGTCGTCCCACCCCCGCAAGGATGACTAGAACTGAGAAAAGCTTGATTTAAGCGCCTTTTCAGTTCAGTCAGCTACTGCGAATTTGCAAAATAACTCCATTATATTATTTATGTCTGAGGCTTAATGTGTTTCACCTAATGCAACTTTAGTATCATCTTCTTTGGAAATTGCTTTAATAGCAGCGGTTAAACCTTTCGCTATTGTCTCAATAGACATCGATGGTTTCCCAGGTTTATCTGTCACTTGTTCTGGGATAAACGGCACATGAATAAATCCAAATAACAAGCCAGGGTATGATTTATCAGCGAGATAACCTAATTGATATAAGACATGGTTACAAACAAATGTGCCCGCGGTATTCGATAAACTTGCAGGGATGCCAGCTGCTTTAATCGCTTCAGTCATTGTCTTGACAGGTAGATTTGAGAAATAGGCAGGTGCACCATCTTCTTGAATAGCTACATCAATTGGTTGATTTCCTTTATTATCTGGAATACGTGCATCATCTATGTTGATACCAACACGCTCAGGCGTCAGATCATAACGCCCACCAGCTTGCCCGATAGACAAGACGGCATCGTAATTGCCTTTAGCCAGTTCCTTATCAATGACGTCTTTAGATTCATGAAAGACAGTTGGAATTTCTAATTTTGTAATTGTATGATTGCCAATTGTGTCCTCTAATTGCTTTACTGCCTCTAATGCAGGATTAATCTTTTCCCCACCAAATGGATCAAATGCTGTAACTAAAATTTTCATTATTCATTTCCTCCTTCGAACTGTTTAAAATGCCCAGAAATACATGAGCGCTATGTCTTAATAAATGGCAAGTTGTTAATTGGGACTGTTTTGTAATATCTTATAATAATCTATGAATGGATATGAAGTTTTGCGTTTTATAAAATGAAATAAATTGCATATCCACTTTTATAAGAAATCGCTTACAATTAGTTTAGGAGGATTAATACACATTGCTAAGTAATAGACAGATAAAAATTTTGTCTCTATTAATTGATCATCAAGATTATATAACGATTGCTAAAATCGCTGATGAATTCGGAACATCTCTAAGAACGATACAATATGACCTTGAATTTATTGAAGATAAACAAAAAGAGTTCAATTTTAAAGTACATAGAAATAAAGCTTTAGGTGTGAAAGTTGAAACGAATAATAAAAAGCTATATGAACAATTAGAAAATTATTCTTCTGAATACATTCATTTGAGTAAAGAAGAGAGAATTTTAAGTTTAACTTTAAAATTATTTGACTCTAATGTGCCTATTTCAACTAGAACTTTATCTGAATACGTAAATGTATCAAGACGTACAATTATGAGTGATTTGAAAGAAATTCAACAATGGCTAGAAAATCATTCGCTAACTTTAAATTATCTAAAAAATAAAGGTTTTTTAATAGTTGGAGATGAGGAACAGTATCGTAAAGCATATGCTAATAGAATTCATATGTATTTTAAAGATTTTACTTCTCTAATGGAAATTAATCTGTTTTCTAATAACGAGCTAATTCTTGTTAGAAACACTGTGATTTCAATATTGGATAATGAAAATTATCATTTGGTTCAAACGGCAATAGATGCTTTGATTTACCATATATTAATTGCAATACGCCGATTAAAGGAGAACTATTCTTTTAATATACCAACAGATCAAAAAGATAAATTATCATCAACCTATCAGCATGATATTGCTACTAAAATAGTTGGAAATTTACAACAATGCTTAGAAATAAATTTTCCTTCTTCAGAAATTAGTTTTATCACATTGCATTTATTAGGTGCTAAAACAACAGATAACAACCAACTTATAGATAAAAGTAATAAGTTGAAAGAACTAGTTACAAAGTTAATATTTAAAGTTGGGGTAGAGTTGGGAATAGATTTACAAAATGACATTAGATTATATAATGGCTTAATTGTACATCTTAAACCAGCAATTCATCGCCTTAGATATAATATGGCACAAAAAAATCCTCTTAGACATGAAATTTATAAAAGATATGAACAAATTTTTGAAATTATTGTAAGACATATTGTAGAGATTGAAGAAGAATTTGAAATTCAGTTTAATGCGGATGAGATAGCTTTTTTAACTATTCATTTTGCTTCAAGCATAGAAAAAGTTTCGTCATTGTCTAATCAAAAAATTAAAGTTGTATTATTATGTGGATCTGGAGTTGGGACATCACAATTATTAAAAACTAAAATATCGAATATTTATCCTGAATTTGAAATTGTTGATGCATATTCAGTTTATGAAATAGATGAAAATCAATTGATTGATAATGGTATAGATTACATTCTATCTACAGTTCCTGTAGATATTAAAAGTACACCAATTATACATGTAGATCCATTTTTAAATAAAAATTCTAGGAATAAATTAAACGAGATTATTAACTTATCAAGAGAACAACGATTTAAACAAAAATACGAAAACTTATATGATTTAAAAAAATTATTACCATTGAATAGAATTGCTAGCAATAACGAACACTTAAATAGAGATGAGGGTATTGAAATTGCCACTCAACCTTTAATACAGGATGATATTGTTCAAAAGGGTTATGCTGATGAAATAAAATCTCAGTTAGAAAAATTTGGACCTTATATGGTTATTAGTCCACATGTTGCGCTGATTCATGCATCTATAAACAAAGTTAATCAAGGTGCTGGATTTGCCATTACTTATTTTGAAAAAGGCATCACCTTTGGGCATAAGTTAAACGATCCAGTATTTATAATCATAGCGATTGCTACGGCAAATCCGCAATATCACCTTGAAGGTTTAGCACAATTAAGCGAATTATTAATGGATGCAGACAAAAGAGAGATATTTTTAAATGGTGATATTGAAACAATAAAAAATCTTATAGCTAATACATAAAAAGGAGGGATAGCATTGTCTCTAGAGATTTTAAGTAAAAATAAAATTATATTAGAAGATAACGTCGATACTTGGGAGCAAGCCATTGAGTATGCATCTCAACCTTTATTAGAACAGCATATTATTGAAAAAAATTATGTCGATTCAATGATTAAAAGCGTTCAAGAGTTTGGGCCTTATATTGTTATAGCTCCTGAAATAGCTATTGCACATGCACGACCAGATGGCAATGTAAATGAAGTAGGTTTGAGTCTACTAAAGTTAAATAATCATATAAACTTTTCAGAAGATGGTCATTTTGCTTCATTAATATTTGTTTTGAGTGCAGTAGATAATACTTCACATTTAAAAGTATTGCAGAGTTTGGCACAATTACTAGGTAATCAAGCCAATGTGGAAAAATTAATAAATTCAAAAGATAAAGATGAAATTTTAAAAATTTTAAAGGAGAATGATTAATATGAAAATTTTAGTTGTATGTGGTCATGGTTTAGGTAGTAGTTTTATGGTAGAGATGAATGCTCAAGAAGCTTTGAAGAATTTAAACGCACCTTCTGATGTAGAAGTTGAACATAGTGACATAATGACAGCTAGTCCTGAAATGGCAGATTTATTTATCTGTGGCAAGGATTTAGAAGAGAATGCTGAACGTCTTGGAGATGTTTTAGTATTAAATAATATTTTAGACAAAACTGAATTAGAACAAAAATTAGAAAGTAAGCTTAAAGAACTTAGCATAATTTAATATAGGGAGGCGTAGCTTATGCGTTCAGTATTAGACTTCATCGTAGATATATTAAGCCAACCAGCTATCCTAGTTGCGCTAATTGCATTGATTGGATTACTCGTTCAAAAGAAATCAGCAACAGTTATTACAACTGGAACGATAAAAACTATGTTAGGTTTCTTGATTTTGAGTGCTGGAGCAGGAGTGGTTTCAAACTCTCTAGAACCATTTGGTAAAATATTCCAACATGCTTTTGGTGTACAAGGTGTTGTACCAAATAATGAAGCGATAATTTCATTAGCATTAAAAGATTATGGAACTACAGCAGCATTGATTATGGTTTTTGGAATGATAGTAAATATTATAATTGCTCGTTTTACAAATCTTAAATATATTTTCTTAACTGGTCACCATACGTTTTATATGGCTGCATTTTTAGCTATTTTATTAACAGTTGGAAACATTAAAGGTTACTTAACGATAACAATTGGAGCAATTATTTTAGGACTACTGATGGCAATTTTCCCTGCTTTAGCGCAGCCAACTATGAGAAAAATAACTGGTAATGATCAGGTTGCCTTAGGACACTTTGGTACTGTTAGTTATTGGGCTGCTGGTCAAGTAGGAAGACTTTTTGAAGGTAAATCTAAATCAACTGAAGATATTAAATTTCCTAAAGGTTTAAGTTTTTTAAGAGAGAGTACAATTAGTATTTCTATCACAATGGCATTACTCTATCTTATTGCATCTTTATTTGCAGGGGTTGGTTATGTAGATGATAAAATTAGTAATGGTCAAAACTTTATAGTGTTTTCTTTAATTCAAGGTGTTACTTTTGCTGCAGGTGTATTTATAATCCTAACGGGAGTTCGCTTAATTTTAGCTGAAATTGTACCTGCTTTTAAAGGTATATCTGAAAAATTGGTGCCTAATTCAAAACCAGCACTCGATTGTCCAATTGTATTTCCTTATGCACAAAACGCGGTATTAATTGGATTTTTTGTTAGTTTTATTACTGGTGTAATAGGAATGTTAATATTGTTCTTAGTAGGTGGAATAGTCATATTACCAGGTGTTGTTGCTCACTTCTTCTTAGGTGCAGCTTCTGCTGTATTTGGTAATGCACGTGGTGGAATTAAAGGGGCAATTGCTGGATCAGCACTGAATGGTATATTGATTACATTTTTACCGTTATTATTTATACCTTTCTTAGGAGATCTAGGCTTAGCTACAACTACTTTCTCAGATACTGACTTCTTAGCTGTAGGTATTGTTTTAGGTTATATCGTCAAATTTGCAGGAATAATTGGTGCTATAATATTTACAGTGGTTATTGCAATTGCAGCAATATTACTTAAAGGTAAGTCTAAACAAGAAGTTAAAGAATAATATATAGATACTTTTTAAGAGTCTGGGACATAATTCCTAGAGAAAAAGCCAGTAAATGAGTTTTTTATAAATTCATTTACTGGCTTCTTTATTTACAATACTTCGTATTGTTGGCTCGCTTT
>NZ_JAESMI010000153.1:0-311 GCF_017893095.1 Staphylococcus sp. GDX8P80P
TTTTTAACAACCGTTGGTTGAACATGATTGATCGCGTCTACACCTGAAGATTTAGCAGTGTCTACGCCTGCGTTATTTGTTGCTTGGTCTATCGCATTCTTCGCACTATTCACTGCTTCATCGACTTTTGCTTTCGCTGTTGCCTTTTCTTCATCTGTGGCATTTGGTGTTTGGTCTATTTCCGCTTTCTTAGCACGAGCTGCTTCATCTATTGCGTTCTTTGCTTGTGCTTTTTTCTCAACCGTTAGTTCAACATGATTGATCGCGTCTACACCTGAAGATTTAGCAGTGTCTACACCTGCGTTATTTGT
>NZ_JAESMI010000154.1:0-460 GCF_017893095.1 Staphylococcus sp. GDX8P80P
TCCAACAACAGAAGGTTTCACCGGAGGTGTTAGGTCAGTTGCTTTCTTCGGTTGAGACGTAGAACTATTCGGATGTTCTGCATTATCAGTCGCCTTGGCAGTGACGTTACCTTCAGGAATAGGTTTCGTCGGTGTAATCGTGACATGACCTGTATTATCTGTCGTACCTGAACCGATAACATTACCGTCTTTATCCAATAATTCTACTTTCGTATTCGGATCTGTAGTAACTTCAACAGGATCAGTAGTTGTCGCTTTACCAGTTAAATCGCTAGTAACCACAGGCGCCGTTGGCGGAGTTGTGTCAGTCGCTTTTTTCGGTTGAGACGTAGAACTATTCGGATGTTCTGCATTATCAGTCGCCTTGGCAGTGACGTTACCTTCAGGAATAGGTTTTGTCGGTGTAATTGTGACATGTCCCGTATCATCCGTCGTACCCGAACCAATGATATTACCATCT
>NZ_JAESMI010000155.1:0-6462 GCF_017893095.1 Staphylococcus sp. GDX8P80P
ACCGCATTTCTCTTAGAACCATAAAAAAATACACCTCATACAGATAGATTTTCACCTACTGTTGAGATGTATATTGTAACTATTTATCTTTGTCAATCATTAAATATGATTATAATGCTGTGTAACCACCGTCAATTGTAAATACGCTACCTTGTGCGAATGATGACGCATCTGATGCAAGGTATACAACAATGCCTCCTAGCTCTTCTGGTTCACCTGGACGACCCATTGGTGTTGCTCCCATCCAATAGTCAATCATTTCGCCACCAGTATTAAACATTGGTTCAGTTAATGCCGTTTTCATGTATCCTGGCGCAATTGTGTTTACTTTGATGCCATATTTAGACCATTCCATTGCTAAACTTTTCGTTAACATGATAACGCCTGCTTTAGACGCATTATAAGATGCTTGTTCTTGAGGTTTATTGGCAATTAAGCCTGACATAGATGAGGTATTAATGATTGAACCATAGCCTTGTTTGATCATTTGACGTCCTACTGCTTGTGCTACTAAGAAGACACCATTTAAGTTTAAGTTAATTACTTTTAACCAATTTTCGTAAGACACATCTTCTGCTTTTTCATTAATTGTCATACCCGCATTGTTGACTAAGATATCTACTTTGCCATACTCATTTACGACGTCATCCACCATTTTATTAACGTCTTCTGGATTAGTTACGTCTACTTTTAATGCTGTCGTTTTAACGCCTTCATTATCAGCAATTGCTTTCGCTGTTTCTTGTGCTAAGTCTAATTTAATGTCTGCAATTACAATATCTGCGCCTGCTTGTGCCAATGCTTCTGCCATCGCTTTACCTAGACCCATGGCACCACCTGTTACGATTGCTACTTTACCGTTTACTTTAAATTGATCAATAATGTTTGTCATTTTTATCATCCTTTTTAATTTGATTGTGAACTAATTGTTGTTTTGACTTGTCTTCCAGGCTGTTGTACTTTCATAAAGAATGTAAGAACAAAGCCTAATACATAAATCACTGCATAAGCCCAAATAGTCACTTCTGCTGAAGCGAAGATGAGCATCACACTTGCAAGTCCATAACCCAGGAAATTACTTAATCCTGCGGCTAGGTTATGTACAGATACTGCTGCACCTTTATGTTCTGGGACTAACGTTGGGAATATAGCTGACATTGGGACAAACGCAGCAACTGCGAAACCAAACATAATCGCAATTAACGTTGTCACAATGATATTAGGCCCACTCCATGATGGGAAGTAATAAAACGCTAATGTGGATACGGCCATACCAATACAACCGAACCAACGGACTTGACGTACCCAACCAATTTTATCACCCATAATACCCCAGAATAAGTTTGTGAATATGGTAATAATGTACATTAAGCCCCATACACGTAACCATTCTGACGTAGTGAAACCGAAATCTGCAGTGTAAACATGAGGTAAGAATACAACCAAGCCGAATAATGACAATTGGTTAATAATACGTACGACAAAGGCAACTGCTACATTCTTATTTTTAAGAATAGTAATCCCTCGACCAAATTCTCTTAACATTTCTTTCTTAGTCATATGTTGCGCTTCTACGTCTTCACCTTTTTTATCTTTAACTAAGAACATCGCGATTAATCCACCAATTAAGATGAAGACTAATGCTGACCATAAAGTGCCCATCTCACCAATCACTGGAATTGAAAAGCTTGGTAAATATGAACCTAATACACCTATACCAATTGAATACATTGCCCAGAACCAACCCATGGCTGACGCAAGCTTGTAACTTGGTGAAGAATATGTAATCCATACGACAAAGCTATAAATAAACATTGGATATGCTAAACCACGAATACCATACATGATCATCATCATGGCATAGTTCTGTTGTTCTAAACCAAAGACTAAGAATCCAACATGGAAGACCATCCAAATGATAAATGCGAATGTCATCACACGTCTTGGGCTAAAAATCTCAGCCATCACACCTGATAACCACGAAGCAATTGCTACTACTAAGCCATAAACGGTTAAGACATTACCAGCTTCTGAATTATCAAAGCCCAGGCTCATAATATATTTAGATAAAAACGCCTGTTCCATACCATCTCCGGTCATGAAGATTGCTACGGCAATGTAACCCCATATTAATACCATAGGCAATCCTAAAAATTGACGCTCTCGTTTTTCTATCTCGTTCGTCACTTTAATCCCACTTTCTACCTTTGTTTATTAGTTGTTATTTATGTTCTGAATGAAATTGTTCATGCGCAAGACGTTCAAGTGGAATGCCTTGTTTAAAACGTTCTGTATACTGTTCAAAATGTGCAACTTCTTCTTCAGTTGGCGTAATAGTCATAGATTCTGTTCCTTTAAATGCGAAATCATTTAAATAAGTTGCTAAATTAGATGTCTCTGTTTCAATCATGTATCTTGCTAAGACAGCGATACCCCAAGCGCCACCTTCACTCGCAGTTTGCATGACACGCACTGGGCTGTCTAAAGCGGCCGCTAAGAAGGATTGCGCAACTTTTTCAGTCTTAAAGATGCCACCATGACCAAACATTGAATCAATATGAATATTTTCTTTTTCTTTTAGTAAATCAATACCAATTTTCAACGTACTAAATGCGCTATAAATATGTGTCTTCATTAAGTTAGCTAAATTAAAATTGCTATCTACTGATCGTACAAGCATTGGATAGCCATGTTGTACATCTGTAATAAATTCACCTGAAATATAACCAAATGACAATAACTTACCTAAATCATCATCGCCTTTTAAAGCACGTTCAAACAATTTGGTAAATAGTTCACCTTTATCATATTGAACGCCCATCGTTTCAAAGACTTCGCCAAATAGATCAACCCACGCGTTAATATCTGATGTACAGTTATTCGCATGAATCATTGCTACTTCATAACCATCTGGTGTTGTAACAATATCTACCTCTGGATATACATCTTTGATTGGCTTTTCAAGAACAATCATTGAGAAGATACTTGTACCTGCCGAAATATTTCCTGTTCTTGGTGCTACACTATTCGTCGCTACCATTCCTGTAGCGGCATCTGCTTCAGGTGCACATAATGGACATCCAGCTTGTAACTCACCGTTCGGGTCTACTAATTTCGCACCCGTTTCCGTAAGACGTCCGGCATACTCTCCTGCCACAACCACTTTAGGTAAGAGATCTCTTATGTCTTGTGTGTAACCCTTTTCAGAAAATTTCTTATTAAAACGCTGAATAATATCTTCACGATAGTCTTGTGTTTCACTATCAATTGGGAACATGCCTGATGCATCTCCGATACCCAATACTTTCTCATCAGTTAAATACCAGTGTATGTATCCCGCAAGCGTCGTCATATAACGTACTTTCTCAACATGTGCTTCTTGATCTAATGCTGATTGATAAAGTTGCGCAATACTCCAACGTTCTGGAATATTGACTTGGAAATCTTCACGCAATTGTTCAGCTGCTTTATTAGCATTGTTATTACGCCAAGTTCTAAATGGCACGAGTAAATCATCATTGTCATCAAATGGTAAGTAGCCATGCATCATACCACTAATACCTAATGAAGCGAGTTGACGCACTGTCACATCATATTTGTCTTTAAGTTCTTGCGTCATTGCACCATAAGCACGTTGAATACCTACCCATGCGTCATTCATCGAATATGTCCAATAACCGTTACGGTAACTGTTCTCCCATTCAAATGAACCTGTTGCGAGTGTTTGGCATTGATCATCAATCGCAATCGCTTTAATTCGAGTTGATCCGAATTCAATACCAACCGTTAAATGTCCTGCTTCAATAAATTGTTTAACCTCTGTATTATTCATCGTTTCACCTTACTTTTTGTTATGAAAACGTTATCATAGATTTATACTAGCATATGTATTTTTCATGAAACAAGAGAAAAGTAAGCGCTTTCCAAATTTTGTAAGTAAAAAAACACCTTTATCTTCTAATTACAATATTATAGATAAAGGTGCTACCTTAAATGGCGTATTCACTTATATTTATTTTAAGATGTGGTGTTCTATCATACAGTCAACAGATGCTAAGATGGCTTCTTCTTGTGTGTAGTTTGGTGTCCATCCTAGAATTGTTCGCGCTTGTTGGTTACTGACATTTCTATTCATTTCAAGTAATAACTTACCTTCTTGTGCTTCACTGTTAAATCTAGCGCCTAACTTAATCGCAAAATCTGGAATTGTCTTAGTTGAAATATTGTCTGCTAGTTTAGGGCGTTCTTGTTTAATTAATTGTGCAATTTCGGGCATAGTAATTTGTCCATCTGCAGTAGCAATAAAACGTTTGCCATTGGCTTCAGGTGTCTTCATTGCTAAAACATGCATTAATGCCACATCTCTGACATCGACAATATTCATTGGGATATTAGGGATACGTTTCATTTTGCCACTGGCGATATTCTCTACAAATTGGAAGCTCAATGACATATGTTGATTCAACGAAGGACCAAGTATTGCAACGGGATTGATTGTCGCAAATTCAATATGATTTTCAGTCGCTTTAACAAAGTCCCATGCTGCGCGTTCTGCAATCAATTTAGATTTTTCATACACAGACAATCCTTTTTCATTAGGGTCAGTCCAATATGCTTCTGTTGTCACAGTCGACTTATTTTTATTACTAAATCCAACTGCCCCAAAGTTTGCTGTCATAATGACACGTTTGACATCTGTCTTCTCAGCAGCTCTTAAAATACGTTGAATCCCTTCAACTGCTTGTTTATTAATGGCGTGTTCATCGGTCACACTTATACTCCCCATTATTACAGGCGAAGCGACACTCATGACATATGTACAATCTTCCATAGCTTCTTCCCAGTTATCATCTTTAGATAAATCCGCTTCAACAAACGCTAGGTTTTGCGTGTCAATTTGTTGTGCTTTCAATGCTTCAAGTACCGTTTCTTTCTTAGACAATGAACGAATTGTTGCACGTACGCCATAATCTTGATTTAACAACGCCGCGACTATACGCAAACCTAAGAAGCCTGTACCTCCAGTTACTAAAACTTGTTCCTTCATGAAACTTCCTCCCCTATCTATCTCTTAGTAAGTTCAGATTATAACAGTTTTATCCTTGTAGTATGCTTATTAACACTTACTTTTGATAAAGTTCATTCTTAGGTTGTAGAGTCTTCTTCATATAATTATTTTTGAACACGTTATGCTTGTGACAGACCTTGGTCTGATAAAGCAATCTTGATATGTTCTAGATGATGACGCTCATGCCATGATAATTTTGCCAATAATTCTGAAACTGGTACTTGGCTACCATCTGAAAGCTTAATCGAACGTTTTAAATCATCTTCTGTAACATGATTCCCCATTTCAACAATGCGTTGATTGAGCCCATCTAAAATATTCATTGATACTTGGATAGGTAAATTTGAATCTGGTAGTTCGGCCCAACGTTCTTGATCAAACATATATGCTGTTATCTGTGTCTCAGTAAGCGCCATTTTCAATCTTTCATATAAATTAATTTGAGAGTCTGCGATATGATGTACTAATTGTCTGACTGTCCAACTGCCTTCTCGATAACGACGTGCTAATTGCGCATCAGTTAGCGAATTGACCGTTGCACTAAGATGGTCAATATACACTTCTATGTCACTCATCCATTCCTTCACATCGACTAATGTCGGGTTACTAGGTGCTTCAAATTCTCCTATCGGAAATCTTACGTCCATGATAAATCCCCCTTAGTTATCTTTAGTTATACCTTCTACTTACCCTTATAAAGACGTAATAAAAAGAAGCGACCACAGAAATTAATGTTATCGATTAATTTCTGTAGCCGCTATCTTATATCAATTCAAAATATATGATTTTCTCACACGCTTATGCTAGTAATAACGGGCTTGAAAAAATAACTAAAAATACAATATTTAAAATCAACATTGTAATATTAATGGCTTTGTTGCCTTTTAAGATGCCTATAACACTCGCAATAATAGCTAATAACATGACGAACAATCCTGGAAGAAACCAGAACATGCTAGTAAACATAATTGAAACTACTAATAGAAATGATAATAAGCATAAAATACCTGAAACTAAGTTAATGTTATGTAAATTCATAAGTTGCTCCTTTCAATCGGTGTTACACAGTATTATATACTAAAATTCATTTGAATTGAGCAAAATTTTTATAACAAAATCGACACATCTTTGTCATGGGAGTGGGACAGAATTCTTTTTGAATTCGTCGTCCACTCCCAGCTTGCTTTGTTTGTAGAATTTCTTGATGAAATTCTCTTTGCGGGGCCCCGACTCCCAACTTGCTTTGCTAGTAGAATTTCTTAGTGAAATTCTCTTTGTTGGGGCCCCGCCCGCAAGGGTGACTAGAACTGAGAAAAGCTTGAATTAAGCGCCTTCTCAGTTCAGTCAGCTACTGCGAATTTGCAAAATAGCATTATTATATTATTTATGTCCCA
>NZ_JAESMI010000156.1:0-499 GCF_017893095.1 Staphylococcus sp. GDX8P80P
ACACCAGGAACAGTGGAAGTTCCAGTAACAGTGACATACCCAGACGGCACAGAAGATCATGTGACAGTACCAGTAACAACAAACGAACAAGCAGATAACGATGCTTATGAACCAACAACAGACGAAGTCACAAAAGATCACGGAACACCAACAACTGAGGATGATGTAACAGGAGCAGTAACAATTCCAGATTATCCATCAGAAAAAGGAACACCAACAATCACAGTTGATGATCCAAGTACATTACCAGACGGTAATACACCAGGAACAGTGGAAGTTCCAGTAACAGTGACATACCCAGACGGCACAGAAGATCATGTGACAGTACCAGTAACAACAAACGAACAAGCAGATAACGATGCTTATGAACCAACAACAGACGAAGTCACAAAAGATCACGGAACACCAACAACTGAGGATGATGTAACAGGAGCAGTAACAATTCCAGATTATCCATCAGAAAAAGGAACACCAACAAACACAGTTCAAGAACCAAGTA